>JASFPP010000221.1:0-6389 GCA_050115915.1 Candidatus Aminicenantota bacterium | reverse complement strand
GACAGGTAAAAAGCGGGGTAGGCCCCGGCGAGGAGACCCACTATCAGAAACAAAACCACTAGCCCTGAGGCATTTGTCCAACCCAGGAATACGGCCATGGGAATCTCGCTACCCCCAATTTGTCTGAACACGGAGAAAAAGAGGCATGCGACCACGAGAGACACAAGGATACTGAAAAAGGTCAACACGAACGACTCGCCCAGGAATTGCTTCCTGATCTGCCGCTCTGTGGCTCCGACGGTTTTGCGAATGCCCACCTCTTTGTTCCTGGCACCGGCCCTCGCAGTGGCCAGGTTGACGTAATTGATACAGGATACGACGAGGATCAAAAAAGCGATCGAAATCAGCAGGGAAATATTCTTTTTATCGATGATATCCTTTAGATGAAAATTGACGTGGGTTTCAAAATGGATATTTTGAAGAGGGATTAAGAAGTAGTGACGGTTATTCGAATACTGGTCGTGATATTTAGACACGATAGCCGGCAGTTTTTTTTCGAAATCCCGGTACGAGACCTTTTCCTTCAATTGAATGTAGCTGTTGTAATTCAAAATCGCCCATGCGCTGTCGATATCATCGCGGAGGGAATACATCGTTAAAAAGGAAATCAAGTAATCGAATTTGAGATGGGTATTCCCGGGAATATCCTCGACAATACCGGTGACTTTCAGCACCTGTCCGTTTTGGTAGCTAACGATTTTACCGATGGGATTTTCTCCGCCGAACAATTTTTTCGACAGGGTTTGTGAAAGAACGATGGAAAAAGGCTCTTTCAAGACGGTGTCTCTATTCCCTGTTTTTAATGGGAACGTGAATACCTTGAGAAAATCCCGGTCAGCGTACAGCCCTCTTCCCACGATACTTTTTTCCCGATAAATGAGAGGGGATTCGACTTCTCTCGTCCGAACGGCATAAGCCACATCCGGGAATTCCCCCCTCAATGTCGGGGCGACTATTCCCGATGTGGAGGCAAAATAGTTGGAGCCCCCACGTTTCCAATCCGGCAGGTATTGCCCGAGCAGAAATATCCGGTCGCTGTGCTTGAAAAAAGAATCATAGCTCAGCTCGTATCGCGCATAGACCATCAAAAGTATGAAACAGGTTATGCCCACAACCAAGCTGAAAAGACTGATGACAGTCCAGCTCTTTTGTTTGATTAGGTTTCTGATAGCGATCTTTAAGTAGTTTTTAACCATCTTATGGGTTAAGACGCAGAAAAAACCAAACCGTTGCCAGAGCTTAATATTTAAAAATTTGTTTCCAGATAGGGAACCTTTGGATGGAAATTGCGTCTTTATCATTGAACAGTATGATAATTTCGTATTGTTAAAAATAGAGATTTGTCATGCTGAAAAACTATATAAAAATCGCTTTCCGCAACATAAAAAGACACAAAGGATTTTCCTTCATCAATATCTCTGGATTGGCCATCGGCTTATCCTGCAGTTTTCTCATTTTTACATATGTATTGGACGAATTGAGTTATGACCGGTTTCACCACGAAGCCGACAGGATTTACCGGATCACAGCAGATTACAAAAGCAAAGATATCGAAGACAGAGGATTGCTGACATCTTATATTCTGGCTAAAACGCTCAGGGAGAATTATCCGGAAAAATTTCTAGTCGCCCAGATAAAATTACGGGGATCGATAATCACAGCTGATTCCAAAAGCTTTGGGAACGAACGGATCATAGGCGCTGACAGCAGTTTTTTCAAAATGTTCACATATCAGTTTGTTACCGGAAATCCACAGACTGCGTTTGATTCTCCCAATGAAGCGATTGTTACGGATGAAGCGGCAATGAAGTATTTTGGATATTCCGCGGTGATGGGGCAAACGATCCAGGTAGATGGAAATGCATATAAAATAACGGGAATAATAAAAAATACTCATCAAAACGCGCATTTCAATTTTGATGTCGTATTTTCTTTAAAATCGTTGAACAATTATGGGGATAACAGGTTTCTTCATGGGTATTATTCGACTTATGTAAAGCTGCCTCCTGCGGTTCCCCCCTCCCGTTTGGAAAATATTCTTGCGGGTTATGTCGAGAAAAATCTAGACCCGCTGTTAGCGAATGAGGGCATCCGGATATCCTTTAGTTTGGAGCCAATGCTTGACATCCATTTGCATTCAGACCTCAACGGGCCCCATGGCGCAAACAGCAAGATCGAATATGTCTACATATTTTCTGTTATCGCTTTTTTGATACTTATCATCGCGTGCATCAATTATGTCAATTTAACGACCGCAAAGAACCTGAACAGAGCGAGAGAAGTTGGTATCCGTAAGGTTGTGGGTTCAGTAAGTGGGCAGATCCATAAGCAGTTCCTGTTAGAATCGGTGATTTTTTGTTGGATCGCAATGGGAATCGCTCTCACACTCGTTAACCTTTATTTACCATTTTTTAACAACCTTCTCGGCAGATCGCTCCAATTGAACGACACCAATGATCCTTTGATCGTTATCGGATTTATTTTGTTTGCTACGATTATCGGCGTATTGGCCGGTATTTACCCTGCACTTTATTTATCATCATTTAAACTGGTGGAAGTCCTCAAAGATGGCAGACCTAGCAGGCAGAAAAAATTCAAGCTTCAAAGTTCTTTAGTTGTTTTTCAATACATGATATCAGTGATTTTTATGATCAGCACTCTTGGAATCAATAAACAACTCGGATTAGTCCAAAAAAAGAATTTGGGATTCAACAAAGAACAGATCCTTGTGGTTCACTACGGCCAAGCATTAGGACGTAAGAAAGATGTCTTTAAAGATAATCTGTTAAACCATTCCGATATTATAAATGTCTCGGGGACATCATCTCTGCCCGGAAGAGATTTCAGTTCGTGGAGTATAACGCCTGAAAATATAGAGTCCAGCTCTCTTGATATATATTTTTGTGACTATAACTTTGCTGAAACAATGGATATCGATATCCAAAAGGGAAGGTTTTTTTCGAAAAAATTCCCCAATGATGTGCGTGCAATCGTTATCAATGAAAAAGCGCTCGAACAATTTAGGTGGACCGATGATCCAATCGGTAAGAAAATTCAGTTGAATGTCCATGGGGATTATACAATTATTGGAGTCGTTAAAAATTTCCATTATGAAAGCTTGCACAACAGGCTGGGAAAAATGGGATTGCTGCTCTCCGAAGGCAGGTATTTCGGTATGGAGGAGTACCTGGCCGTAAGATATTCCTCACAAAATATTGGTGATGTCATAAAAACGATTGAAAAAGAGTGGAGTGCCATAACCCTGAACGCTCCATTTGAATACTCATTTTTAGATGAGGATTACTTTCGCCTATACAGAAACGAACAACAGATGCAAAAAATTTCATTGTTATTTTCATTTCTGGCGATATTGATCTCTGCATTAGGAATATTCGGTCTCGCTTCCTCTTCTGTAGATAAACGTATAAAAGAAATTGGCGTTAGAAAAATCCTTGGAGCGAGCGTTGTGAGTGTTGAGTTATTATTGTGCAAAGAATTCATAAAATGGATAATGATCGCAAGTATTTTTGCATGTCCTACGGCATATTTTGTTCTGAAAAGATGGTTGAATGACTTCGCCTATAGGGCACCTCTTAGTCTTGAGTTGTTCGTCATTCCAGTAGCCATAGCTTTTGGAATTGCTTTAACAGTGGTGAGTACAAAAGTCATAAAAGCGGCCGTGGCTAATCCTGTTGAGGCTTTGAGGTATGAGTAAAAGTAGCTTTTCCAGCCAATTTCCGGGCTTAGGCTGTTGATGATTTTCTTGGAAGATCATTTGGCTGAATAGGTGTAAGGGTAAATGGGATATCCACAGAAAATTTTACACACCCTTGTTACGGATTAGCTATGTGCTTTCGTATTCTATTCAATCTCCCCCGTCACTCATACCTTAGGCTTTCCCCGGGATTGGCTGCAACCGCCTTTATTACTGACGAACTCCCTGTTGCGAAGAAAAGTGCTGCTGTTAGCACAGCCGTTATTACAAAAATCCAGGGGCCGATAGCGATTCGATAGACAAAGTTGGCCAACCAACGGTTCATGGTCCAATAGATGAGCGGGAATCCAACCAGCATGGCCGCACTAGGAATCAAGAGAAAGTCGCGGAAAAAAAACAAAAGAACAGAGATGACAAACTGGAAGCCCTGTAAATAATGAAATCGGAAGACCTGAATCAAATTCTTGGGCAATTGGTTGACTGAAACAGGGATGTAAAGTACATTTGATTATACTCTCAAGGAGGAAATCGATGAAAAACCCAGAAGATCACATCCCTCACGTCTCCCCTGTCTGGCCTCACCTGCTTGAAACGATAATCGTAAAAGGTGAAGGCACATACGTCTGGGATAAGTCAGGACGTCGCTATCTCGATTTTACCAGCGGGATTGGTGTGACCAATACCGGCCATTGCCACCCCAGAATTGTAGCGGCTGTTCAAGAACAAACCGGCCGTCTTCTCCATCTCCAGGCGAACACGGCTTATCACGAACCCATGCTGCGCCTCATCGCTGCGCTTAAGGAGGTGGTTCCTCCAGAATTAGACACCTATTTTTTCGCGAACAGCGGCGCTGAGGCTGTGGAGACGGCCTTAAAACTCGCTCGCGCTGCAACCGGACGGACGAATATTTTGGCCTTTGAACGAAGCTTTCACGGACGTACGGTAGGCACTATGTCGCTGACCGCATCTAAGGCCATATACCGGAAAGGATACCAACCCTTGATGCCGGGTGTGTTCTTTGCTCCGTTTGCCTACTGCTACCGCTGTCCGAAAGCGGAAGCGAATCCGGAAAACTACGGTTTTGAAAAAGACTGTGATTGGGCCTTAGAGCAGGTTGATTTCTTACTCAAAAGCCAGACTGCTCCTGAAGAAACAGCGGCCATTCTAGTTGAGCCCATACTGGGCGAGGGGGGGTATGTGCTTCCTCCTATCCGTTTTATCCGTGGTCTCAGGGAAATCTGCAATACACACGACATCCTGTTGATCCTGGATGAGATACAGAGTGGATTTGGACGGACCGGGCACTTCTTCGCTCTTGAGCACTTCAGCATCGTTCCTGATATTCTCATTACCGCCAAAGGTATGGCATCCGGTCTGCCTATAAGCTCTGTCGTTTCTCGAAAAGAGATCATGGATCGCTGGAAGCCGGGCACCCATGGAGGAACATACGGAGGAAATGCTTTATCCTGTGCCGCCGGTGAAGCCACCATCAGGGTGCTGAAGGAAGAAAAATTGGTGGAAAACGCTGCCCATTGTGGAAAGCTTCTGCTCAACCGGCTGATTTCACTGCAGAAAAAGTATGATTTTATAGGTGATGTCCGGGGACTGGGCTTGATGGTGGGCGTGGAATTTGTCATTCCGGGAGGTCGAACACCGGACAGAGAAAAGGCCAAAACCATTCAGAAGCGATGCCTGGACGAGAACCTCATTCTGTTAACCTGCGGGACTGATGATAACGTTGTCCGCTGGATCCCGCCTCTCGTTATCGATGAGGCACAGCTTAACGAGGCGCTTGGTATTTTCGGACAGGCTCTCGAAACTGACTGATATTACGAGACCTGGTGAATCCGGAAAAATACAATTAAAAATTCGGATTCTCCACTTTACCCAATGTCTAAAACAGGACGATTATGCAGATAAAAAAAAATAAATCTGTTTTCTATTTTTATTCTAAAAACCCTGGATTTGTTTGGGAAAATAGTCCTCACAGGTGCCTTCACGGGAGACATCGGCTGTCGAGCAGTGCAAACCGCCGCCAAAGGCGCTGACCGCACCAAAGGGAATGGGAATGACTTCAAGCCCAAGTTTATCATACAACTCCATCTGTTTGATTTCTTGAGCATCCACGCAGACGGTCTTGGGATCGAGCATGAGCGAATTCATGGACAGCCATTGACTACAGAATGACAATGGCGGGTAGCCGTCGAGCGCGGGCTCGGCACAATCGACCACTTCCCAGTCGTTCTTTTTGAAAAACTCCAGTAATCCTGGAGTCAGCGGCGTGCGTTTGCGGTTTTTGAGAGCCAGTCCAGGCCTCACCAGCACAAAAGTGGCATCTATGTGGATGGGATTTGTTTCATAAAACCATATCGTATGGAGGCGAAAATTAGAGAAATGCCGGCGCAGCCAATCTATTCCAGCTCTATTCGTCACCGATGAATTATAAACAAAGAGGTCCTTGCCTGCCCGGCCGACATCGGCCGCATCAAAGCAGGGTTCTTCCTCTGTGAGAACCCAATCTCTATTCTGGATCGCCTCCTCTTTGTCTTCTGCACTCATCGTCTTCCATTTTTTCCAATAATCTTTTTTATAGGTGCGTTCGGTCAGCCTTGGCTTAGGGGCCGCTTCCCATATAAAAAGGGGATCTTCTTTAAAGTACTGTTCTAGCAGGGGA
>JASFPP010000220.1:0-6423 GCA_050115915.1 Candidatus Aminicenantota bacterium | reverse complement strand
CGGAGAGCTCGATCTCCTTATCGAGAGAATTCATTTTGGCGTCGATTGCTTGATTTCTCGAAGAGTTCGCCTGGATTTGAGATTTTGTGTTGTTAATTTTTTCTTGTGTAACATCCACATTCAACTGGAGTTCGAAAAACAGCTTTCTCCTCTGGCTTATATCACCTCTTAGGCGTTTTAAACTTTCCTCCTCCTTTCGCAACTCTTCCTTTAGGGTGTTCTCAGCCTCTTCCAGTTCCTTTATTTTTTTTGTGAGATCTTTAAGCTTATGGCTTTTGTCCTGTTTCTCTTGGAGCAACACATCCATTTCTTTTTTTAGGAGAGTTATATTGGATTCGATCTTCTGCGTCTCGGATCCATAGTAAATACGATCCTTTTTCTTTTCATCGATCTGTCTCTCTAGTTTTGACAAAAGAGTATGGGCTTCATGTCGTTGTTCCTCCAGATCTCCTTGTGCTTCGAGTTTCTTTTCGATAGTATGGGCCAGCGGTGAAATTTTAGTCTCT
The DNA here is from genome assembly GCA_050115915.1 of Candidatus Aminicenantota bacterium. Classification (GTDB taxonomy): domain Bacteria; phylum Acidobacteriota; class Aminicenantia; order Aminicenantales; family Aminicenantaceae; genus WTAW01. The sequence goes on along the minus strand of JASFPP010000220.1, from coordinate 5,917 downwards.
ATGTCTTTGATCGTTTCTTTTAATGTTTTCATCTCCTTACTGAGAAAAAACATCCCCTCCTTTTTTGGGCCAAGCTTCATGAGTCCCGATGCGCAAAGAAGGTCGCCTTTTGATGTAAGAGAGTTGATTGTTGGATGCTCGAGCCACAGTTTAACTGCGGTTTTTATATCTTGAACGATGACAGCTTCCTCGAACTGCCGGAAGTGATCTTTGATTTTTGGATCTGGTTGTATTGATGCCTTGAGAAGACCTAAAACTCTCGGATCCTTTTCGACCTCAGTAGGGATCGTGCTCTTCTTTTGGGGCGAGAATAAAAAGTAATGCCCAGCCGAGTTGTGTTGAGAAAAATTTTTTAGAAAATCCTCGGCAGAGATAAGATTCGCTTTAGCTTCTTCAGTCCAGAAAACATCGATGAGGATTGCATGGTCTGAGTCCGTATCGATCAAATCGGCCAGTATTCCCAAGGAACCAGGGATTTCAGCCGAAAGATCCTGGCTACGATCTGTTTCTTTCAGCCTCTCCAGTGCCTGGAGGTGGTGAATATTTTTATCCTGTTCGTTTTTCAGGTCTTCCAGCCGAGCCTGAAGAGTCGCGATCTCTGAGATGATCTCATCATGTGAGGCCTGCACATTGGTGGTTTCTCCCATTTTTGTTTTCAGGCTGCCCTCTAACTCTTCCAGGTCCACAGTATTTTGTTTGATCGTAGAACTCTTTTCTTCCAAGAGGTCCTTTTCGTTATCGATTTGGGAATTTAACTTTTCTTCCTGGCGTAAGAGGAGCTCGAGTTCTTTTTCGTATCTGCTGGCGTCGTTCTTTATTTCCGTCTGTATCGCCAATTTTTCAAGGAGTTCACTGCGAAGGGCCTCGATCCTTTCTTGTTTTTGCTCGAGATCTTCCTCTGAGACCAAAGAGACTTGAGACATTTCCTCCAGTTCTTTTTGTTTTTGATCGAGCGCTCCATTCAAATCGAGGAGGGCCTCTTCAAATGCAGCTTTTTCCTCCTCCAGTACAGCCTTTTCCTTCCTGAGATCTTCCTTATCCTTTTTGGCTTTGGCTCTACTCTCAGCATAATATTCGATACGTTTTTCTTCCTTATCCTGATCCGATTCTAGGAGGGAAAGCTGTGTTTTCAGGTTAAAGAGATCTTCCTTTTCCTGTTTGTTGGATGTTTCGATTTCCCAGAGCTCATTCCGCTTTTCTGCCAGCTTCCTCTCTTCGGCTTTGAGCTGCGCAATAAAGTTTTGCTCCTCTTCCAGGCTTTTTCTGTAATGACGGGCTGTATCAACCTGGCTTTTTTCAAGGGAGTGAATTTTCTCCCGGAAAAGATAGAGTGTGTACTCCCGGATCGATTCTCTCAATTCCCTGTACCGGATAGCGGCACTGGCCTGTCTTTTTAGGGAATTCTTCCCTCTAGCCACTTCTGCAATGATATCTTCCAACCGATTCATGTTTAGTTCGCTGTTTTCAAGCTTTTTTTGTGCCTGTTTCTTCTTGTCTTTGTAAAATGCCGTACCAGCTGCCTCCTCGAGGAGCTGCCTCTTTTCAAGAGGCTTTGATGAGAGAAAAAGACCGATACTCCCTTGTTCGATAACAAAATATTCCGTCTCGGCGATGGCCTTTTTCCAGAGAAAATCAGTGATATCTTTGAGCCTGACGACCTTTCCGTTCATCCGGTACTCACCCTCGCCAGAACGGAATAAACGGTGATTTATGACGACGTCTTCGTCTCCATCTCCCAGAATAAGACAGACATCCGCCATGCTCATGGGTGGTGTCTTGGTGTTCCCGTTGAATATGATATCGCTTCCTCTTTCCCCTCGAAGGGCTTTGAGGCGTTTTCCACTTAAAACCCACAGGAGGGCATCGACAATGTTACTCTTACCAGTGCCATTAGGGCCAACAATCGTAGTAATACCCGGATGGAAGACGATTTTTGTACGTTCAGAGAAGGACTTGAATCCCTGTAGCTCCAGTCGCTTGATAATCATCGTTGCTTTCTAAGAGCCCTAGTTTAATTCTTCAATGACCAGGAGTCAAATGATTCGAATTAGGTGTCGCAGCAACGTGATAATGTCCTGTTTTAGCAAAATGAAAATGTCCTGTTCTTAACAAAGTTGAAGTCTCCGGTTTTTTCACTATCCGGGTCTCTGTCACACTAAATTTTCTGGTTTTCGACCTCTAGATCTCTACGGATATCTCTTGATTATTGCATCTCTTTGGAAGGGAAGTAGAGTCTGAATGCTCCTTGACAGAGCCTGCGGTTTTGTTTATTTTTGACCTGTCCTTGAACGGACTCGCTCGAGCCAGCGTAGCTCAGCCGGTAGAGCAACTGATTCGTAATCAGTAGGTCGGAGGTTCGAGTCCTCTCGCTGGCTCTCTTTCGGGATAGCCGCTTACTCTTATTTTCTCAGATTTTCTTTTTTCATGTGACAATCCGTGGACTTTCTGGCCTCTAAATAGAACCGTGAGAGTATTTTGTGCATTCTTTCTCGCCACTTATCCTCTTTCCAGGCTAGAGGAGATGAGAAAAAATCATCGTCCGAATCATCCATAAAGGCGATTGAGGAGTGTAGCCGAATTTTTTAGACTTTAGCATTGCAGGTCAAATAATGGAAAAAAATTTCCGAACAATGGTTGAACGCTCCATCCAGGGTATAGTGATCATTCAGGATTTTCGCATTGTATACACCAATCAAGCTTTTGCAAAAATTAGCGGCTATTCAAAAGGGGAACTCCTTGCTTTGACACCGGCCCAGATTGAAAAAGTGATTCACAAGGATCACCGAGATCTTGTTTGGGGAAGAATGAGAGCTCGTCTCAAGGGCGAAAAGATCGTTCACAGATATGTGTTCAAGGCTGTTAGAAAAGATGGCTCGATCCGGTGGCTCGAAATGCTCGCCAACCGTATCGAGTATGAAGGAAAACCTGCCATTTTAGGGGCCATTATCGATATCACCGAGAGAAAAGAAACAGAGAAGAGGCTCATAGAATCTGAAGATAGATACAGGAGCATCATCGATTTGGCGCCCGATGGGATAGTCACGGCAGACCTCAAAGGTGTTATCACGTCGTGCAATTCTGCTTTTTTGGAACAGACAGGATTATCTCGAAATATAATTGTCGGCAAACACTTTTCAAAGATGCCTGGCCTTTTTAGGAACGATATTCCAGCCTATTTAAAAGTGCTCGTTGCTGTGATCAAAGAGAAACCTATCCCTTCGTTCGAGGCCAAGTGGAAACGTGCAGATGGGATGGTACATTGGGGAGAAATCCATGTGGCCCCCCTAAAAAAAGGCCGGAAGATCACGGGTTTTCAAGCCATCACGCGAGATATCACTGATCGGAAAAATACTGAGAACGCACTGAGGGAGAGTGAGGAGAAATACCGAGCAATTTTTGAGTCGTTCCATGATGTGTACTATAGGACGGACCGAGAAGGATTTGTGACAATCATCAGTCCATCCGTCAAAAATCATGCGGGTTGGGATCCGGAAGATATTATCGGGCATCCTGTGACGGATTTTTATAAAGATCCATCCGAACGGGAACTTTTCAAAGCAAAACTTAAAGAGACTGATGTTATCAATGACTATGAATTGAAGCTTCTTGCCAAGGATGGCAGAGTGATCGATGTTTCTGTGAGCTCGAAGATTATCTTTGGCAAAGACAGGAATCCTATAGGCGTTGAAGGTGTGCTACGGGATATCACAGACCGGAAACGTGCCGAAGAACAGGTCAAATCCTCCCTCAAGGAAAAAGAGGTTCTTCTCCAAGAAATACATCACAGAGTTAAAAATAACATGCAGATCATTTCCTCTCTGCTCAACCTTCAATCCCGTAATATCTCGGACGAGAACGTTAGAGAGATGTTTAAAATGAGCCGGGACCGGATTAAGTCGATGGCTCTCATCCATGAGAAGCTCTATCAATCAGAGAACCTTTCCAAGATCAATTTTGCTCAATACGTACAGAGTTTAACCCTTCATTTGAGGCATACTTACAATACCAATGTGGACAGAATCAAGCTTGATACCATGGTCAAAGATGTGTTTTTGGACATTAACAAGGCCATCCCCTGCGGTCTCATCGTCAATGAGCTCGTGTCCAATTCCTTAAAACATGCATTTCCCGATAATAAAAAGGGCAATATCCAAATCCATCTCCATACAGGAAACAACGGAGATATCCGTCTTTTAGTCAGTGATGACGGGATCGGATTCGCTAAGGATGTGAACATTCAAAAGCCGGATTCACTGGGGCTTCAATTGGTGAATGACCTTGTCGAACAATTGGAGGGGACTCTGAAACTCGACCTGACTTCCGGCACCTCATACGAGATCTCTTTTTCCACCTAACCTGGATCATTTATAAAAGATGCTAACAAACTTTTGTCAATAAACCTTTTGAAAAGGAAAATTCTTTATCTTATCGTTAGCATCTTTTACCCTCCGGGCGATCTGATCTCACCACAAAGCCTTCGTTGTAGCCCGGGTAGGTTGGGTCGGTTCGAGGTAGATAACTACATCATCAAGGGCTACTGCCTAGCCTTTGCGGCGACCTCAACTCGTGAATAATCCATCTTTTATCTGTATTATTCATATGAACTGAGGACGTCCACCTCCTTTATCTTACGCAACTTCCTCGAGCTTTATGAGCAGGCGGGATGGATTGGTAGCGCGGCTCGTGAAAAATTTGCGTGAGATTAATAATGCTGGGAGTTCCCGTTTCCCAAGACCAGAGGATTGAATGCGACTCGAGTGTATTCAGATGGAAGGTCATACGTTCCCCTGGGGACTCTACTTTCTTCGACCGAGACGACTTCTTCTTGTGATCTTGTTTCCACGCCTTTGACCGACATCGATATTTTTGTCAAAACCGGATAGCCCTCGATTTTTTGAAACTCTTCAGCGAGTCCTTTTGTAAATGGATTTATCGATAAAAGCACGGCATAAAACTTACGAAAGGTCTTCAAGTTGATGCCTGTATCTTTGGATGCCCATATTTCCATTGTCATGGGCAAATCCATTCCCATCATGGATATGGAAATATCAGCTTTATATTTTTGGCTTTCCCAGCCCTTGATAACTCTTGTTTCCTCTGTTTCTGTTACGGAGGACGAGATCCCCATCACATTAATGATCTGCTTCGCTTCCTGCGTCAAGTTTTCCTCGAGGTCTACAGGAATGTCCAACTCGGAATAAGTTTTTTCGATGTGATTGAGGATGTACACTTTATTTTTGTCCAGCCGGATAATGATCGATGTGGAATCTCCATCATCCTGACGCATTTTGTTTTTTGATATCCATGTCGTACCATTTTCATTACTTGATTTCTCATCCGATCCGTTTAAAACAGTCTCGGTTGTTTGTTTCGTTTTTTTTATGACTTGATCTGCATTCATGAAACAGGGAAGGAGGAGGACTAAAAATCCAATAAATGCAAAGACATGACGGGCGCTCTTATATTTCATCGCATGCATATAAGATTAGGGGCTAATTTAGCGTATTTTTCCTTCAAAATCAAATAGACTACCCTCTATCCCCCTTCTTTAATAGTCTTTGGATGTAAAGATTGACAAAGAAAAGTAGGGCAAGAATTGCAACGATAATCGTCCAGGTTAACCCTTCGTTCACTGTTGCCCATACTCCTCGACTGACCGGGCTCTCATATGGAGTTTTCGGATCTATTTTTTTTAGGAGTTTCCTTTTTTGGGATACATCCCAATTGTATGGCGATCGTTCAAGAGTCAGGCCAAAATATTTTTCCAGGATAAGATTTTCTTTGTAGGCGATGAGAAAATTCTCTCTCCGGACAGCCTCGTCATCCGAAGACTGAGCCCTCTCCAAACGTTTGTCTCTCCGGAATATATGAACGCGGATTTCGTGAAGGAAAGGCGCAACACTTCCTGGAAAGATGC
>JASFPP010000219.1:0-6432 GCA_050115915.1 Candidatus Aminicenantota bacterium | reverse complement strand
CAGCGATGGGTGTGCAAGCGGATGGAATTTCGAATGCCGCCGGGATCAAAGATTACAACTGGGACATGATATATGATTCTGCGGGAAAAATATTCGACTGGGGATATGGAATCGAGATTGCGATCCCTTTTTCGTCGCTCCGCTTCCAGCGCACCAAAGGCCCTCAGGTCTGGGGCATAAACGCTGTTCGAGGCTATCCTCGGAGCGTGAGATATCAAATTTGGTCGCAGCCCTATGACCGAAGCAACACCTGCCGTGTCTGCCAATATCTCCGGATAGAAGGTTTCGAAGGTGCCTCACCCGGCCGCAACATAGAGATCAACCCGACCCTCACCGCCTTACGAACAGACGAAAGGGATGAATTCCCCGAAGGGGGCTACACGAACCGTAACAGTACAGCCGAACCGGGATTAACCGCACGCTGGGGAATCACACCCAATCTCATCCTCTCCGGCACGGCCAATCCCGATTTCTCCCAGGTCGAGGCCGATGCGGCCCAACTCGACATCAATCAACCTTTTGCCCTCTACTACCCTGAAAAAAGGCCCTTTTTCACCGAAGGATTGGACTTTTTCAAGACTCCCATGGATGTCATCTACACGCGCACACTTCGAGATCCTCGATGGGGAATCAAACTATCAGGGAAAGAGGGAATGAGCGCTCTCGGTTCCTATATTGTCGAGGATAGGACAACGAATCTCATTTTCCCTGGCAGCCAGTACTCCAGGTCGACCACCCTCGATCATGCCAATACCTCTGCCGTGTTCCGTTATGGCGGGGATATTTGGAACAACTCCAACATCGGCGTCCTTTTTACAAATCGTGCAGGAGGCGGCTACTCCAACAGGGTGTTCGGGGCGGACGGACGTTTAAGATTTTCACAAAACGATGAGGTCGTTTTTCAGATTCTGGGCTCTCGTACAAAGTACGGCGAAGCTATCGTCAAAGAATTTGACCAGCCCGAAGGGGAGTTTGGTGATGAGGCCCTCCTAGGACTGTTCACGCACAAAACGAGCCACCATCAACTTCAGTTTGGATATCTGGATATCGGCCCCAATTTCAGGGCTGATCTGGGATTTATACCTCGGGTGGGATTTTGGCAAGGACATGCCATGTCAACCTATGAGTGGAGGCCCAAGACAAATAGCTGGTGGTCGAGATTCCGCTTGGTCAATTACGCCCATTACCAGGAGAGCAGCGAAGGGATTGTTCTGGATAAAACTCTGAAAAACTCATTTTCTTATGAGGGGATCCACCAGACAAGCTTAATTTTCGGCAATGTTCTTTCCCGCCAGCATTACAATGGCCAGAATTTCGATCTTGTTCAGTTCAATATTTCCGGCGGAATTATCCCAAGCGGCGATCTCAGGTTTAGCATCATAACAACCTTCGGTGATAGTATCGATTATGTCAATACGAGAAAGGGAAAATCGGTCTCGTTATCACCATTGCTCATATGGAATATAGGTGCCCACCTCCGCCTCAACCTCAGTCATATCTACGATAAAATGGACGTATCCAAAGATTGGCTTTATCGGGCAAACATCAGTCAGGCTTCGATTGTCTACTTTTTTACTGCCAAGATGTTTGTTCGGGCCATTCTCCAGTACTATGATTACAGGTATAATGTCTCTAACTATTTAACTCCTGTCGATCCCGAATCCAGGCAGTTTTTTACACAACTGTTATTTTCCTACAAGATCAATCCCCGCACTGTGCTGTTCCTCGGCTATTCAGACAACCACTTCGGAGCTCAAGATTACAGCATAACCAGAAAGGACTACACATTTTTTGTAAAAATTGGCTATGCCTGGGTTATGTGAAAAGATTCACTGAGAGGTGATTGACTATTGATGCCGCAGCGATTTCACAGGATCGGATAATGCCGCTTTAATAGCCTGGAAGCTCACTGTCAGAATGGCAATAACAAACGCTAAAACGGTCGCCACTATAAAAGTCTGGATCCCAATGAATGTCCGATAGGCAAAGCTGTCAAGCCATCTCTCCATGACATAATAAGCGACCGGCCAGGCGATTACATTGGCGATCAACACCCATTTGGCGAATTCTTTTGAGAGAAGCATCACAATGCCGGAAACCTGAGCTCCGAGTACTTTCCGTATCCCGATCTCTCGAGTGCGGAGTTCTGTTGTGAACGAAGCGAGGGCGAACAATCCCAAGCAGGCGATAACAATTGCGAGGATTGTAAATACGCCGAAAACTCTCCCCATCTGCTCCTCTGAGTTGTACTGTTTATCCAGTTCATCATCCAGGAAGAAAAAGTCGAAGGAGCGGTTAGGAACCACCTCTTCCCAAGTCGATTTTAAGAAACCGATCGTCTGTTGAAAATCTGCCGTGCTTGTTTTGATAGCGATATAACGCACGCGTCCATTCATCTGTCCCGGATTTCGTGGCATCTCCAAAACAAAAGGTGTAATCGGCTGCGATAGCGAAGCGTAATTAAAATCCTTCACCACACCTACCACGCGCAGCATGAGGCCATTCTGTTGTCTGAGTCTTTTACCCAATGCTTCCTCCGGGGACCAGCCGAAGCGCTTCGAGGCAGATTCGTTGATTATGATCCCTTCCGTGATATCAGTGGGAAACTCCTTGGAAAAACTCCGGCCGGACACCATCTCCATATCAAAAGTTTCGATAAAATCATGGGTGACAACTAAAAGAGGGATCTGCTGCATGTTGGAATCGCTTGTCCCTTCAGGGATGAAGGAACCCGTCTGATATTTGGCGCCGAGAACATCCTCCACGGCAGCAACATTGGCGATATGTGGGTCCTGCAGAATCCGGTCTCTAAATCTCTCGTACCACCTTGCGGGAGCCGTTCCGTAAGCAGGCAGCATCACGACCTGATCTTTGTTGAATCCGAGCCCTGAATTACGCAGATAATTGAGCTGTTGAAAACATATGATCGTGCCGATGATCAAAACGATGGAAATCGCGAATTGGACTACAACGAGAACTTTCCGGAAACCAGAACTTCTGCCGCCCCTCTCCAGTGTTCCCTTCATAACTTTGACGGGATCGAATCCGGAGAGAAAGAATGCGGGGTAAATCCCTGAAAAGAAACCGACCGTAAGTGTGATCAGGCCCAATCCCGCCAAAAGACGTCCATCAGAAAAATAATCGGTGGATAAGGCCTTTCCGGAAAAAGCGTTAAAAGCGGGAAGAACTATTTCGACGATAAAGACAGCCAATAAAGCTGCGATAACGCAGAGGATCATGGATTCGCCCAAAAATTGCCGGATGAGCTGACTCCGGTAGGCTCCCAGGACTTTCCTCATCCCCACTTCACGGCCGCGGTTGGCCGAGCGTGCGGTGGCGAGGTTCATGAAGTTGATACATGCGATGAGTAACACAAAGACCGCAATAGCAGAGAAAATATAGATATACGAGATGTCGCTGTTGGGATTGATCTCATAATCCAGGTGAGAGAATAAATGGATGTCCTTGAGCGGCTGCAGTTTGATCACGACCTTGTCTTTGATGGAATCAGGAAAATATTTCTGTACGAGCGCTGGAAACTGGGCCTGAAGAGCATCTGGAGAAGCCCCCTCCTTGAGGAGGATGTAGGTCCAGCAGGGATTCCAGTACCAGCCTTGAGGCAAATTTCCACCGAACAATCGCCTGAGTGTTTCAAAGGAAGCCAAAAAATCGAACTGAAAATGGGAATTTGGTGGGATGTTTTTCAAAACTCCAGTGACATTCAGGTTCACGCCGTTCTGCCATCGCAGAGTCTTTCCTATCGGATCTTCTTCTTCAAAATATTTTTCGGCCATCGCTTCTGTGATCACCATGGTGTTTGGCTCTTCAAGGGCCGTCTTCGGATCGCCCTTTATCATTTCGAAATTAAAAATCTGGAAAACAGCGGCATCGGCAAAAAAGAAACGGGGTTCATTGAAAAGCTTTTCATCCGATCTGCCGTATTGTACAGACATCGAAGGCAACTGAAAATTGAAGAATCGGACACTGGCCTCTACGACATCAGGATATTCCATCGGCAAAGTGTCACCAGTAGGGAAGGGCATACTTGAAGATTCTTCCCCAACGCCTTCTAGTCTGACTTCCTCGATCACGCGATAAATGCGATCAACGTTTTCGTGATAACGGTCATAACTCAGTTCATCATTGACATACAAAAGGATCAGGAGGCAGCATGCCATCCCTATAGCAAGGCCGATAATATTAATGAGCGAATATCCCTTATGTTTGAATATATTTCTCAATGCTATCTTTAGATAGTTTTTAAACATCTCAAACTCCGTTCTATATGATTAGTGACACTTCGTGTTTTTATAAACATCTCGTTTTATCACATGGTGCGTATTTAATTGCCTAGCATGTGATTTTGTAATAAGGCCGAAAGATTTTAATGCAATCATCATGCCAACGAATACTGCCTGATATTTAATGTGAATACGATTATCTCTGCCCGCTTAGGGAACAACACGTGTCCGGATACGGGCAGTTAGTAAAGATTAAAATTTCCATGCGGAGGAGAGCTACTTTTATAGGACACAGAGAGGATGCTTATCCTTCAATCCTTATCTGATGCCAAAAGTTGGATCAGTACAGAACTTTATCCTCACCCAGCTCTTTGATGCGATTATCGAGCCATGCGAGGATCAAATCTCTCCGAATGAGGGTACATTTGATCTCTTTTTTTGTGAGGTATTCTCCGACAATTTCTTTCATAAGTTCGGTATCCAGGCTCTTAAGTTTCTCCACAAAAGCGCGGGGGAGTTCTTTCATTATGAACTCAGGACCTTGCCTGAAATTTTCATCGAATATAAGATTTTTCACGAATTTCTTTGATGTCCGGAAGCTTCTCGAGTGGTCGATGAGATACATGCACCAACCTTCGTTAACCAGATAGTTCCTTTGGGTGCGGTCCTCATTAGCTATCAAATTGTCGAAAGCACGCTGCAGGCAAAATGCCCGATTCCAACGGATAACCTTATCTTGAGGCACTGGAATTTTATTTTCTACTTTATAATCGAGATCGAAGCAATCGTCCATCCATAGCTGGCAGGAGCCGCGTCTGCCCTTAAATCGTTTCTCTACAGTCGGTGGGATCATGTTCAGGCCGAGATATTTGTCCAGCCTGTAAGAAGCAATTTCCCACTTCCAGTTTTCCTTAAATCCTCTCATTATTCCTCGACAATCTTTCCAGCATGCACTTCGTGCGATACCATTCTTTTCCAGCTCGAGTTTCCAGGGACTGGTGACAGCATGTCGGCCTTTCATCTGTTTTTGGCCGATTACCTTGGCTGTCATCAAAAATTCTTCCCATTTTTCTCTTTCTGCTAACTCTTCCTGTGAGAATTGAGCAATTGCCAAAGAATGAAAAACGAGAAATATAAAGACACCGTTTAAAAGAGTGATTGTTTTTCGCATTCTTCCCCCTAAATGCTCAATATGTTTAGCGATTTACAGGCGTTAATAAAGATAATAAGAAAAGCACTCTTAGTCAATACCAATATTCTCGAGACACAGTAAATAAAGGGAACTATACACCACTCTTTTGCGTCACTAGGATTGAAGGGAGTTTTTATGCGAATCTTAAAAGTCTTTTTGATTGCAGTCTTTCTAATAGGGGTTGTTAAGCCATTTGTCAATGCGCTTCAGGAAAATGACCTGACCGGGACCTGGAATGGAACAATGGAAATCCCCAACTTCGGGACCTATGAGATGGTGCTCGTCCTTGAAAAATCGAATGGCGTGTACAAGGGGGCCGTTTCAGATGATATGGGATATATCGCTGAAGGTACAGAGGTTGAGAATTTGGAAATTGATGGAACCTCTCTCTCGTGTGAATTCGGACTGACAGACGGCACGGTCGTCTACCTCACTCTCGAAACAGCAAGCGATAAAATGACCGGAGAAGCCGAACGGGATGGGGGAGTGGTCTCTTGCGTTTTTGTCAGGGAAAAATAATCGTAGGAAGAAATATTGTAAAAATCTACTGAGTTATAATTATTGTCCCTTTAATTTTGCCAGCCTTTTTTTTGCATCGTTTGGTTCGGGTAATTCCGGATCGGCATCCTTCCACAGGTCAAGGAATTTCTCATAGTTTTTGATGGCTTTGTCTGTATTTCCCAGCTCCTCATAGATTTTGCCGAGCATATAGAAGCTTTTGGAAAGAATGTGTCCATATGTCGCTTTGCCTGCAATCATTCCATCCAACTTTTCATATTCAATTCGTGCCTTTTCTAATTCCCCTGATCTGTAGTAGGCCTCGGCGATGGAGTCCGTAAACGCCAAACGGGAACTGGAATTTACTTCCAAGAGATTTAAAGCTTTGTTGAAGTATTCAATCGCCTCGCGATAATTCTGTTTTTCGAGTTCTATTCGTCCCTGAAGATGATGGTTTGCCCTTATCAATCTTTTATTCAATGATTCTTCACACATCCTCCT
>JASFPP010000218.1:0-6488 GCA_050115915.1 Candidatus Aminicenantota bacterium | reverse complement strand
CGAAGCATTGGTGTCTTTGTGAGCGCTATTATCGGCATATTCTCTATCCCTGAAGTAATCACTGGAATTGGTCTTCTTAAGAAGAAAGAATGGGCGCGGATAATGGGAATGGTCCTGAGTTTTCTCAATCTGCTCGCCATCCCTTTTGGAACAGCCCTCAGTATCTATACGCTGGTTATTCTGTTCAGGGACGAAACCGCAGAGCTTTTTAAGCCTGAATAGCCGAGTTTGGTTTGGGTGTGGATCGCGAATGGATTGCAGCCTCATGCGATGTAGGGTCCGATCCCTGAGCGGACTGTTTGTGAAACGGTCCCTATAAGGAGACCGTCTGGACTTAAAAAGCAGGAGATCTCGATGAACAAGCGGCACAGGTTCTTTTTTGCGATGATTTTTGTCCTGAGTGCTTTATTAATGACTTGCGCTCCTAAAGACAAGGAAAAGAGGAACGATATGAAAATGATAGTCGAAACTTTACAGAAAGAAAATATCGAACTGGTTATTATGGGCGATGCAGATAAAGACTCACTTGTTATTGTTCCGAAATTCGGAGCCAGGATCCTTGCGGCTTGTCTTGGGGGCAAAAATCTGTTCTGGACACATCCCGATGTTCTCTCGGGACAGGGAGGGCAGCGTTCCTGGGTTTCTCCTGAGGGTGGCGATAAGGGTTTTCTCTTCAAGCCCGACTGGACGGGAAACAGGGACTTCTCCATGATGGACCCGGGAAATTACATGGAGGTGGAATGGGGGAAGAAAAGGCATTCTTTTCAGAATTCGTTTCTGGTAACTTCGAATGATGGGGCACATCAGTATGATCTGACCTTGACGCGGGCTTTTGATTTTTTGGAGGATCCGCTTCTTGGCAGCGCAGATTTTGAGGGGGCTGATTATCAATACATGGGTATCGATTTTAATCACGCTTTGCGGAATAACTCGGAAGAGATGCTCGATCGAATTTTGGACCTGTGGTGTTTGATCCAGGTGCCGCCAAAGGGCACGATGGTGGTGCCGGTGGAAGATGTGAGTAATGAGGCCTGGCGAGGCAATTATTTCGAGCCTGTCCCCGAGAAGTACGTCAAAGCGAATCCCGATTCCTTTTCCTATTTTATCCATGGGAGTCGGCGTTACAAAGTGGGGGTCCGGCCAGAGTCGTCCAAAGGAGTGATTGGATATATTTTTGACATCGATAAGGGGATCGCTTCCTTGGTCTTTATGACGTTTCCCGTAGAGCCAGAAGGGAGGTATGTGGACCGTCCTAAGGTGGAGCAGGCGACCAACGGCGATGCCATCCAGATCTACAGCCATCTCGAGGAGGGACCGCTGGCCTTCGGAGAATTGGAATGCCATTCCTGGGGTTTGAAGCTTGAGCCGGATGGGGAAGAAGCTTTCCCCATAAAGATTCACCTGTACCGAGCTCCTTTGGATGTGCTGAAAAAGATCGGGAGCGCGCTCATCTGCCCGGAATTTGATGGGGTTTATCTTTTTAATCCCAGATCCTGAAAACATAATTATTCATCTAATCTTTCTTGACCTCGCGAAAAAAATCCTTGATGGGGATGAGTCCATGTGCTATTATATTTCGTTAATTGGCGAAATATAGGAATAACGAGGTTTCGGATGAAAACTCAGACAAAAATATTTAAGGCACTTAGCGATAAGAATAGGCTTGCGATCGTCAAGATGCTGGAGGTCAAGCCCATGTGTGTTTGTGAGATCACTACGACACTTGATTTGGCGCCGTCAACCGTTTCCAAGCATCTGAGTTTGCTCAATGAAGCTGGACTGATTCAGGATCACAAAGAGGGGAAATGGGTGAATTATTCCCTCGTTTCCGAACCATCGCCGTTCGTTAAAGAGATGTTGATGCTTTTGCGAGGTTCTCTCAAGGATGACCCTGAATTAATCCCTTATATAGAGAAGGCCCGAAGAGCTGACCGTGTGGATATTTGCCGTTAACCTAAAGTTCGACACTATGAATAAGCCTATGTGGAGTTTACAGCAATGAAAGAATGGAAGATCCTTCTTATTTTTGTCCTCGTGTTCGTGGCTGCGTATTTTATTCCGGTCGAGAGCCTGCGTTTCCAGAATGGGCTGGTCGAGGGGTTTGCGCTGCTTAAGGAGTATGCCAGACAGCATGTCCTTTTTTGCCTCATTCCAGCGTTTTTTATTGCAGGTGCGATTTCTGTTTTTGTGAGCAAGGAATCCGTCATTAAATATTTTGGAGCGAAAGCAAAAAAGATTGTATCCTACAGCATCGCATCTGTCTCAGGCACGGTGTTGGCTGTTTGTTCCTGTACGGTTTTGCCGCTCTTTGCTGGGATCTACACTCGCGGGGCTGGCATCGGGCCGGCAACGGCCTTCCTGTATTCCGGGCCTGCCATAAATGTGTTGGCCATCATCCTCACGGCAAAAGTATTGGGTGCGAAGCTCGGTCTGGCAAGGGCTATCGGGGCTGTTGTGTTTGCAGTTGTCATCGGCCTGTGCATGCATTTTATATTCCGTAGAGATGAGGCAAATCGCGAGGTTGGAGAGCTGGAGATTGGTAGCGAGCTGCATGATGAACGGCCGCTCTGGAAAACAGGGCTCTACTTTGCGGCTATGGTCGGCTTTCTTGTGTTTATTAACTGGGGAAGACCGGCAGAGACTTCACCCTCTTTCTGGATTGCGATCTATCAGAGCAAATGGATTATCGGCGCGGGCCTGCTTTTAATCATTGCATGGATGGTTTGGAAATGGTTTAAAAAGCATGAGCGAAGAGAATGGGTGGATTCGACCTGGATCTTCGCCAAGCAGATATTGCCGCTCCTTTTTGCTGGAGTTTTGGTGGCCGGTTTTTTGCTCGGCCGTCCGGGCCATGAAGCCCTGATTCCCAATGAGTGGGTGGAGCGCCTTGTGGGAGGGAATTCTATGGGAGCCACTCTGTTTGCATCTGTGGCAGGGGCGCTTATGTACTTTGCGACTCTGACCGAAGTGCCAATCCTGGAGGGACTCTTGGGTGCAGGGATGGGTCAGGGGCCCGCTTTAGCCCTTCTTCTTGCAGGGCCGGCGCTCTCTCTCCCCAACATGCTGGTCATCCGGAGCATCATCGGAACAAAAAAGACACTTGTATATATCTGTTTGGTTGTGGTTATGGCAACGATCACCGGACTTATCTACGGTAATTTTTTCTAAGAGGAGAAGAGTCATGGAAATTAGAATTCTCGGAACAGGATGTCCCCGCTGTAATGAATTGGAAAAGCGAACGATTAATGCACTCGCTGAGCTCAGTGTGGCTGCTGATGTGCAAAAAGTCAAAGATATCAACGAAATTGCGAAGCTTGGGGTGTTTACAACGCCAGGGCTTATGATCAACAAAAAGGTCAAATCTTCGGGAAGAATCCCCTCATCGGAAGAGATAAAAAACTGGATCAACGAGGAACTTCCCTAAAATAGGGGTCAGGCACCTATTTCCAGGGGTAATAAAAAAGTGGACCTGGCACCTATTGTGTGTGAAGTCCATTCCCCGCATTATTTTTTGTGAGATGAGGGATCGTTTTCCAAACGCTCCGATAAGGGAACGTCCCCACAAAAAAACTGTTTCTCCTCTATGTGAGTATATTTAACACCTGATCACAAGTCATCAGTGTGGCAAATCCGTAGGACAGGTTTTTAAGCGTTGCCAGATGCAATTCCGCATTTGTGGTCGATGTGCCATCAACCAGAAAGAACACCCTGAAATCTCTGACGAAGGCATCTCTAGCTGTTGTCTCACAACAGAGATTTGTCATCACACCCCCTATGATCAAATCTCTAATGTATTTCTTTCGTATCTTTTGTTCTAAATCGGTTTTGTAGAAAGCGCTGTACCGGTCTTTTTTGATGATTGTATCTTCTGGCCTGAGACCTAATTCCTGAATAAACTCAGCACTCTGGTTCCCTTCGATGATGATATCTGCCCACCAATCTCCCAATAGACCTGGCTCCTCGTTCGGCTTATGTCCGTGTTGCGTGAAAAACAAGGGGACGTTTGCCCTATGGGCTGTTTCGATAACTTGTTTTATATTACCCAGGATAGGGGAGATTAGACCTCGAAAATACTCTTGACAGTCGATGAAGAGTACGGCTGTCTTGGCCTTTTCCGGACGCCACTCATGTGTGTTGAACCGCTTTACGATTCTCTCCCAATCGTTCATTCATTCCTCTCTATACAAAGATTTATGGCCTGGGTCTTATTGGTGTGTGGATTGCTTTCTCATAAGCTATTTCAACATTCTGTGGAATAACGCTTCGATATCCTCTTGGAGATCCTTGTCCTCTTTTAAAAGTATGGATATGTATCGTGCCCCTCCTTCGTAAAAAGTCACACGATTATAGGGCGGACCGATTCCTCCATGGTTTTCTTTGAGTTCCAGCTTTTTCCTAATCTTGTTCTCGATCAGGCGTGCGAAGCCCTCTTTCCATTCTTCCCAGACCATGTATTCGTAATCAGGGGTATTGAGTGTTTCCTTCAGAAATGTGCGGCATCGAAAAACAGTATTCGCGTCCCCTTCTGCAGCCGCCTCTAAAAAAATGGCATAGATTTCCGAAAAATCGCTGTCTTCATACGGGAAAGGATGATCGAGCTCCCACATGTAATCGCCGGCCTCCTGGGCTTGTCGGGCAACACTCAATCCTGATTTGAGCTTGTGCTCACAACACTCCATCTGCGCACAGTGGATGAATTCGTGGAAGATCATGACGTAACCGGAGAGATTATCGAACACGTCTCCTGTGACCACACACGCCATTTTGTTGTCGTAAAAATCGAGGGGAAAAGCGGCGCGGACTCCCTCGGGCAAGATCATGGCCGGTTCGGCCAATTTGGCGAGAATATAACGCTTTCGGGAGGAATCCAGGTCGAACACATAGAAGAGGTCCCCCTCCACTATGGCGATGGGGTAGAGCTTTTGGAGGAACGGGTGGATACGAACGATCTTTTCCTGCACTTCGAATATTTTCTGCAGGCTCTCTCCGTATTTCTCGACCATAACGGTTTGATCTTCTTCTTGTCCAACTGATCCTGCAGGGGTGACGATCCATATCAGAGATAGAACAAGGAGAAATATATTTTTTTTCATTTTGTCCTCATCTCCAATTATACATCATTCACTAGGTTGAAGATTTGTAATGATCTCGGCGGCGGATAGAACCTTGTCTCTGGAAAAAAAGATGGGGAAATATTTTCCTTTGAGCCACATTCGGAAGAGGTCGGAATAGTGGGGGCTGTCTGGATTCCCGGATTGTCCTGGGGAATTGGTCCCCAGAGAGGTATCCCAGTTCCGGCATGTAGAGGTTCCAAACATTCCTTGACAACCGTCGCTGCCAGCTTTGGTAGAGGGTTGCTTCTATGGAATCGGCATCCATCACACAATCCCAGGAGAGGAGTTTTTGTCGGGCTTGTTCGACCTTTTCTGTGTTGGCGGTCAATCCCTTGAGAAGAGGGATCGGTGTCCTGGCGGGCAGGGACAGAAAATCAAGCTGGAGTTCCATCATGTCATTCATGGTGAATTTTCGGCCGGAACTAAGGACCTCTTGGAGCCGGGAGAAGCGGTAGGGATCGGTCCATACAAAACCGACCGAGTGAGGATAGCCGTCGGGAACATTGTACTGATTGGCTGTGGCGAAAAATCCCTCAGGAGGGTTGTAGCTGTGGGGGAGGTCTTTAATGGGAAGGTATCCCTGCCACTCGTAATTTCCATCACCCGGAACAGGAAGAAGACCATCCCAATTCTCCCTGAGTGGGGTGATCCCTACGGCTTGCCAGCCAATGTTGTTGTTTGTGTCGGCCCATATCATGTTCTCTGAGGGGGTGAGAGCAAAACTGCAGGCTTCTCTGAATTCTTCCCAATTTTTGGCCTGATCCATGCGGAGGCTAGCGAGATAGGGAGCGCCCCCGACTTCCAGCCAAGCCGCCCGAAGAGCATACGCTTTGTGAGATTCTTTGTCCTCGTAGAGTACAGGTCCGTGACGCGTGAACTTGAGATCGACCGTCACAGGGGCCTCACCGTTTACGGGGATTCTTTCCTGGATGACCTTCATGTCCTCCCAGTTCCCCTGGTACATGTACTGGTTAGGGTTGAGCATGTTTGTTTCATAGACATAGAGGTCTTCCTGGTCGATGGCGAATATGGTGAGCCCCCATGCCCCGTAGTCGTTGTGACCGATAGAGACACCGGGAAGGCAGGGCTCTCCCCCTTCGATAACATTCCAGCCCGGTGCGTTGAGGTGCACCCAGTATCTGAGAGAGGGGATCTGTTGGCTGCGATGGGGATCATTGGCCAATATGGGAGATCCGGAGAATGTGAGATCTCCCTTGATGGTCCAGTTATTGCTTCCCTGGCAGGCGCCTTGTGCGAGTTGTTGTAGTGTGAAGTGGATTTGTGTGAGGTGTTCAGGGGGAAGGATTAAAGCCAACGGCGTTTTCGGAAGTTGAGGAGGGGAAGGAGAGGAAGATTTAGCCCTTAATGAGCTGT
>JASFPP010000217.1:0-6493 GCA_050115915.1 Candidatus Aminicenantota bacterium | reverse complement strand
GAGCATCGTGGTGGTTACCCAGGAGTATCCATTGATCGGGAAATTGGCTTCCTTCGATGAAGGTGACGATATTCCGGATCGGCATGACTTCCAGCTTGGTCTCGGTTTTGATGTGTACCCGGACCGGACCAGGACCAGTCCGGTAGGTGAATCCCATAGCTCCGTTCCACTGCCAAGGAACTGCATGTCCGGACAATTTTTCTAGGAGCTTTCGGGCCTCACAGGCAGAAATAGGGAGGCTGGGGATATTGGGCAGGCCTTCCAGTTGGTCTATCGGGATGCGTTTAGCTCCTTTTTTTGAGGCCCAGCCAGGGGTTTGTTGATCACCGGGCAAGGGATTGAAATTGACCATACCGCGCTGAAATCCTGCCATCGGCCGCCAGGGACCTTTGGGGTAGACATCACCCCAGAAATATCCGTCATCCAGGGGATCGGAAAAAAAGAGGGCCCCTGCTGCACCGGCCTCTTGTGCCTGCACTATCTTGCCACCTCGTCCTCCTTTGTAATTCCGCATGAGAACTATCTTCCCCTTCAGATCCACCCCGAGTTTCTTTAAGCGTTTAAAGTCTGAGGCTGTTCCAAAATTTGCGTAAACGACCTCTCCTTCAGCCTCGCCGCTGGCTCCGTAGACGCTCCAGGCAGGAAATTCTTTTGTTCTCTTGCTGAAAGGATCTTCAGGAATTATTTCTTCGTAGATATTGAGTTCTTCACGAGTTGGATATGTCAATTCCAGATGACTGGAAACCTGCGAGCTGAGGAGGACTTCATATTCGTTCCACTGCGGCCCGAGCCCAAAACTCTTCATTTGAGTATAGATGTATTCTTCAACGCTTCGATCACCTGGTGAGCCTGGAGGATGAGGCTCTGCTGTCAAAGCCTTGAGAAAGGACCGTAGATGGTCTGGAGAAATCGCTGCTTTGAATTTTTTCTCCAATGCCTGGAATTCCTGGCTTGGAGTCCAAGGAAAATCATCCGATGGAGGCAGAGGAAGGATATATAATGCTAGGATTCCTAGTCCCAACGATAAGACGATAAAACGACTGAATAGGGATAAAAATTTATTTATTTTCATGCGTTTCTCCTTCTAAATTAGAGAGGTCAGTTCAGATGCCCTTGAGGGGCTTTTAGCAAGTCAAGTAGAAGTTAGGAAGTCAATGTCCTCTCCCTCTTCTAACTAACTTTTGGTAGTCATAAATATGACTAAATTTCTTCTCTCTTTTCTTTGAAGGCTATCCCTACTTCCGTAAGCTCTTGGAGAATTGGTCCATAAAATTCAGGTAGAACAGGAATATGAACGCCGGTAATTTTTATTTTTTCCTCCAGGATCAATCTTGAGGCAATGGCTACAGGCAAACTCACTGTTCGGGCCATAGATGAATCACCATGAGGAATGCCGTAGTCGATCAAGCTGGAGGTGATATTTTCTTTTTTACCGTCAGGATAGGAAGCCGCAAATTCATGCTGGAGAATGATCATATCTCTTTCCCCCTCCTCGTATTGAAGTTTTGCTTGCATCCTATCCGCTAGGAGGTCCAGGGCTGAGCTTTTTGTCATAGGGAGCGGATCTTCGCTTAATAGACCTAGCCATTCAAGCCGCTTGATGATATCTGAGTCCTCATCGATGTTTAAATTGGTACTCAGAGCTTTAGTGATATCTTCTTCTGCGGGTTCACTCATAAGTCTTCTTATAAAGTCTTGGTAATTCAATCCAGACCAATCTTTTTCTTCTTCATCGAGGAGTCCAAGCTCGACCATCTTTTTCATCGTCGGACACCATCCTTTGTTTCTCAGGGTGCCCCGAAGTACGGTCTTTGAAGACTGAATCCCGTAGAGTTGGATATAAGTTAGGGAATTTCGGTTGGGATACACCTCAAATTCGCCAAGCCCTTCAATCTCAATAATGGAATAATCGTCAAAAAGATCTTCAGAGGGAATAAAAACCTCCTGGCCATCCTTGAGATATTGGGCTGGATTTTTCCCGGCAAGAAGGACTCCTATCGGACTCCAGGAGAATTTATAGCCAAATGGATTGGTATTTGCTTCAGGAGCAGGCAAACCCCCACAAAAGGAGGTGAAACCCAAAATTTGTCCTCTATTTTCTTCAACATCATGAATAATCCTCATGGCTTCCATGTGATCGATTCCTGGATCTAATCCAACTTCGTTGAGAATGAGGATTCCTGCCTCTTTGGCCTCTCCATCTAAATTCTTCATTTCGTCGCTGACATAAGAAGCTGTTACCATATCTTTTTTAAACTCAAGACAGTATTTGGCCACCGTAGGATGAAAAGAAAAAGGAACCATACTGATGACCAGATCGGCTGTCGAAATTTTTTCCCTTAAGAGTTCTTCATTCTTAAGATTCAACTCTGAGGCTGTTCCTTGAGGATGGTTATCAATAAGTTTTACGGCTTTACTGACAATGCAGTCTGCGACTTCAACCTCAAAATCTGGATGATCAAGCAGATACCTGACTAATGGCCTGGTCACCAGTCCTGCTCCAAGAATTATGACTTTTTTTATTTGATCCTCTCTCTTTAAAGTTTTTTAATAAAATTCTTCATGTATTTATAATCTGGAGTGAACTTTCCTTTGTAGAGAATGACAGCTTGTTTTATTGCCCGTGGAAGCTGACATTGTTCAAAATCTCCAGAAAAATTGGTACTAGCCAGGATGGGTACAAACGGCTTTAAGGCACTACTGAAAAAGATGGAAGACTCAAGCGGTATTTCAGCTGGTAAATTGTCTATGGACATGATAACTGGTCCCCTTCCCTCAACTCCATCTCTTATTGTATCCTTTATAGGGTCATAGACAAAAACAGGATTTTCAGGAGATGTCGCCTTGACTGTACATTCTATAGATCCATCAATATCACAGGAAATGTCCCCAATAACTCGCAAGGCGGGTTCATTGTTCATCTCATAAAGCTGTTTTAAATATTTCTTTGTTACAAATCTTGGATATTCTGGAGCCCAATAGATACAATTGACTAGGATGGTGAGGAAAGGAAGATAGGATTCGAATACCGAGTGATATTTTTGAGGATTCTTGTAGTAGTCTTGGAGGTCAAATTTTTGATTCAAAGAAATGGGCTTAACCATTTTTTCTTCTTTAAAGACACATTTGTACACTTTCTTAGCTGAATATTGTTTTTTCTCGAAAAGAGAATGGATTTCCTTAGGACTAATTTCCTCACAAGGCAAAAGGTTAAAGATCTCCTGAGCTCCTTGAGAAACATGCCCATATCCTGTGAATCCACAAACTAAAGGAACCAAGGAGAGATCGAGACCGTAACTCTTGATTCGCTTTCCTACTTTATCAATTTCCTCTTCTGCTTCAGCAAGGCTTTTGTAGAGATATGTTTGTTTAATTAAAGAAAAAGGACTTCTTTTCCCTTCATGCTCTAGCCTTTGCCCTAACGCCCAGAGAGTATCGATCATTCCTGCTTGGCCTGCCTGTTTTCCAAAGAATAACAGCCGCTGTCCTTTCTCGTTTACAATTTTCTCATAGTCAATCAAAGTACACTTGAGGTCAACCATCCTTTTGAGCATCGGCATATTTTGAGATTGACCTTTTGTCGTATGAGAGAAGAAAAGATAGGCTTTCTCTTTTTCAAAAAAATTAAGCGGAATTTCCTTTATGGCCAATATTATTGGACATGGTGATAAGTCCTCTTCAATCCTGGCGCCTTCTCGGAGATAGTCTTCATCAGGAAAAATTCGAACAGAAGAGGGCTGAAACACTATTCCTAAAGAATCATTCTGAATAATTTCTCTGACATGAGCAGGAATAAGAGGCGTCCTTCTCTCCCAGGGGCCTTTGTCTTCGTGCCGTATACCGATAAGATGTTTCATTTTTTCTTTTTAAAATTGGAGAGAATTATTCCACAGTTTCATTGATTAGTCAAACATTGTATCTATCCCAAGATTGCGGATAGGATTTAATATAAGCTCTGGAGGCTTGTAGAACCGCAGATATATGTTATTCAATTGTATGGCTTCATGGTATCATGTAAACATGTTTTGAATTCGGGTTGAACTATCAAAATGACAGTCATTTTTTGTGTCAATGGTATTAAAACACTTGATCATTCATCCATCAAAGGTTCAATGCCCCTTATTATCACATATGGAAGAACAAAATGGCGAGCCGTGTCTTTACCTTGATAGCAATTGTTTCCGTATTACTCACAATTTGTGCTGAACCAAAGAATCTCTGAGTATCCATGATTCTCGATTATTCGATCATAAAAATCTGTGCAAAGCACAGGATATGACGATCGGAGGGAGATAACCAGATGAATCGACGAAATTTCATCAAAAGCACTTTGAGCGGGATTCCGTTATTGTCCTCAAAGCTCCTCTTGAAGAGGAATCAGGCTGACTCTAACCATCCAGACCGCTCATTTGTGGAGCGAAGGCTTAGAGCTAGAGAAATGGGGATCATTATAGGTGATTTAGAACCCGGGTCTCAGAATGCTATTACTGATGTCGAAGGTGTCAGAGTCGGTCACACGACCATTTCCACAGGTTATGGTAAAGGCGCCGTACGAACTGGGGTGACGGTCATCCTCCCCAACAGTGGAAGGATCATGGAAGAACAACTCTACTCCGCCTATTTCAGCTTGAACGGCTGGGGAGAGATGACAGGTGTCGCTCCCATTGAGGAAACAGGAAAGTTGACAACGCCAATCTTCCTCACAGGAACATACAATGTGGGAATCGTGCATACTGCGGCGGTTGAATATCTAAAAAGACAAGATTCGGATATATTTGATTCAAAGAGGATCTTTCACCCTGTCGTTGCCGAGTGTTTCGACGATTTTTTGAGTGATACACCCAAGCGCTCGATCACGAGCGAAGACGTGTTCAAAGCCATCGCAAACGCCGGATCTGGGGCTGTTGAGGAAGGCGCTGTCGGCGGAGGCACAGGCATGGTATCTTTCGGATTCAAGGGTGGGATCGGAACCTCTTCTCGAATTGTTGCTTTGGATGGCAAAAAATTCGTTGTGGGCGTTCTTGTCATGGCGAACACGGCAAGCCGCAATCAACTGCGTATCGATGGTGCTCCTGTGGGCAAGGAAATTCAAGGATTTGAAATTGAACCAGGAAAGACCAAATCAATCATTCTCATCGCAGCCACCACAGCTCCGCTGCTTCCATTTCAATTGAAAAAAATTGCCAAGAGAGTTGCTCTCGGTCTCGCTCAGACAGGGGCTATATCGCACACCGGTAGTGGCGACATCATCCTGGCCTTCTCGACTGGCAACAGAATTCCAGCAATCCCTACCGGATTTTTCCATAAGATAAAGTCGGTGAGTGATTTCTGGATATCCCCCCTGTATCAGGGAACGGTTGAAGCGACTCAAGAAAGCATCATCAACGCTCTGACGGCCGCTCAAACCGTTGTGGGAAAAGACGGAAACACAGCATACGGTCTTCCTCTTGACCAAGTCAAGAGAATCATGAAAAAATACAACAGATTAAAGGATGTCAATTTTGAATGAATCAAAAAAACTCCAATTGATCGGGAATATACCCTGGGTTCATCCTCACGGCAAAAAGAATGCTATTGTCGATGTGGGAGACATCAGGGTCGGGCATCTCACAGTCTCGAGGGATACTCAGAATCCATCGGGGCTGACGGAGATGGTCAGGACTGGATTGACTGCAGTTATTCCTGGGGATATGAATGAAGAAAACAGATTTTTCTTCGGGTGCTTTTCCTTTAGGAATATACATGAAATCACAGGCTATGCAGTCATCGAAGATTTCTGTTATTTGAATTCTCCCATCGTTCTTACAAATTCTTATAACCTTGGTATTGCCTATGATGCTGTGCTCTCTTTTGGTTTTCAGCTGGGCCGTACCGAGATTTGGCCTCCGGTTGCCCTGAGTATCGACGATTCTTACCTGAATGGCCAGAAGGAATCTGCGGTAGAGGATAAAGATGTCATTCAGCTCCTCCAGAATGCCTCGAATCATTCGGTTAAGGAGGGCTCCGTAGGTGTGGGTTTGGGCTTGCGCGCATTTGGCTGGAAAGGGGGGATCGGGACCTCTTCACGATTGTTCTCCATCAACGGAGAGCTATTTTCCGTCGGTGCTCTGGTTGCTTCAAATCATGGCACCTCAGAGTTATCCGATGGAACAGACTTGAATCACGATGAACATCAAAGGAATGGAAATAAGGGATCTTTGACTATGGTCCTCGCCACAGATATGCCCCTCCTCCCCCACCAAATCAATAAAGTCAGCACAAGTATCGTTGTGGCATTGCCGAGTGCTAGCACCGTCAAGAATAGCATGGATTCAATCACAGGCGTGCTATTCTCCCTCGCCAACGCCATGAGCTTGAAGGACGACGGCCCCAAGGTTTTCGATTACACGGCGGTGGATGACTCGTTGCTCAGCACTATAATCAGAGCCGGTTTGGAGTCCGTCGTAGAAGCTGTACTTCGCTCTCTGTGTCTATCGGAATCTGTTGTAGGACA
>JASFPP010000216.1:0-6532 GCA_050115915.1 Candidatus Aminicenantota bacterium | reverse complement strand
AAACAAATTGGTAGCGGGGGCTGGATTTGAACCAGCGACCTCCGGGTTATGAGCCCGACGAGCTACCAGACTGCTCTACCCCGCAGTACCAAGGGGTATTATAGCAGACTAGAAGGGTTTGTCAAAAGGTTTTCATCTTCGGATTTTATATCAGTCCTTTCAAGGGACAAGCTCCACAGAATTAGGTCGATTCGCGGAATTCACCCAACATTTTAGAGTCCATTCGAGATACGAAAGCTACATTCTATCGGTCAGACCGGGGAACAGGCCCTACATGTTTATTTTCTATAAAAATATCTTGACATTATCTTAGGGAAAAAAATAAAATGGGACACTAAAAAAATGGCTCATTTTTTGTTTTTATTATTGGCAATTGTTTGCGTTGGCGCAGTCGTCGCCATGATCCTCTCAAAGAATCAAGCTTATAGCGCTCTCTTCCTGATTCTCGCTTTTGTCTGTTTGGCGGGGTTGTTCGGACTCTTAGATGCTCCATTCGTTGCTGTGATCCAAATTATTGTCTATGCGGGCGCGATCATGGTGCTGTTCATATTCGTCATTATGATGATTAACCTTAAGGAGGGAATCCCACCGGAGAGAAAACGCTGGATAGCTGGTTTATCGTTTGCGATTGCAGGTATTCTTAGTCTTGAGCTCATATTTGCTTTAAAAGGCTTCCTCTTTCCTGTCCAGGCCGTTGTTGGGGGAAGTCCAGGAAGCCCTACAGATCTCGGCCGCCTTCTCTTCACCAAGTATCTTTATCCCTTCGAGCTCACATCTGTGCTCATTATCGCAGCGCTTGTCGGTGCCATGATTTTAGTCAAGAAGAAGGACGAAGAGGAAGACAAGGAATAACAATGGTCCCCATCAGTTACTTCATCATTTTAAGCGCAGTCCTTTTTGTTTTGGGGGCCTTTGGCTTTTTCGTCAAGCGTGATTTGATCACACAGTTTCTCTGTATCGAAGTCATGCTCAGCGCGGCTAACCTCGCATTCATTGCGTTTGCCAAAGCGGCATCCTCATTGGACGGACAGGTCTTTGTGATTTTTATTATAACCGTAGCAGCTGCTGAAGCTGCGGTCGGACTTGCTATCATATTGCTCGTTTACAGGCAGAAAAAAACAATAAAATCCGAAGAAATGAATTTGTTGAAAGGCTAAAATGACTGATATATTTTGGATCATTCCACTAATTCCAGGATTTAGCGCTCTCATTTTAGTCATTTTCGGAACGAAACTTCCCAAGAAATGGATATCTGTGCAGGCGTGTTTGGCTGTGTTTGCCTCGTTTGTTGTATCAGTGATCTCATTTATCGGCCTTAGGCAGACACCCCACGAAGCCTATCCGCTCATCAAAAATCTCTATCCCTGGATTCATTCTGGGAATTTTAAGGCTAACCTCTCCTTCCAATTCGATCCTTTAACAGCGGTTATGGCGCTTGTGGTCACAGGCGTTGGATTTTTGATCCACGTGTATTCTGTCGGTTACATGGCCGAAGATAAGAGCTATGCCCGATTCTTCCAGAACTTAAACCTTTTCACTTTTGCCATGCTCATCCTGGTTATGGGATCGAACCTAATATTGATGTTTGTGGGTTGGGAGGGAGTAGGTTTGTGCTCTTATCTGTTGATCGGATTTTGGTTCGAGAAACATTCTGCGGCAACCGCCGGGAAAAAGGCGTTTATTGTCAACCGGATCGGGGATGCAGGTTTTATCTTAGGCATCCTTTTTATATTTATCTTTATAGGAAGTACTGAATTCACGGCCATCAACGAAGCTATAGGTGGAGGCCAAATCACCCAAAGTGTGGCGACTCTCATTGCCCTGCTCTTGTTTGTAGGGGCTATCGGAAAATCAGCCCAAATTCCCTTATATGTGTGGCTTCCAGATGCGATGGAGGGCCCCACCCCTGTTAGCGCCCTTATCCACGCGGCCACAATGGTGACTGCTGGCGTATACATGGTTGCCCGGATGAACGTTCTCTACACACTATCAGGGACCGCAGGAAATATCGTGGCCATTGTGGGGGCGGTCACTGCCTTCTTTGCGGCAACAATGGCCCTTACGCAGAACGACATCAAAAGAGTACTAGCGTATTCGACGATCTCTCAATTGGGATATATGTTTATAGGATGCGGCGTGGGCGCCTATGCCGCAGGAATCTTCCACCTCTACACGCACGCCTTCTTTAAGGGCCTTTTGTTCTTGGCGGCCGGAAGTGTGATGCACGCGCTATCGGGCGAATTGGATATGCAGAAGATGGGAGGTCTGAGGAAATACCTTCCACGCACATTCCCCACTTTTCTGATTGCGGCGATCGCTATATCGGGAGTCCCCTTCCTCTCGGGATTCTTCTCCAAGGATGCGATCCTCACAAGTGCGTTTGCGAGCGGCAACTATGTGGTCTGGGGATTGGGCATTGCAACAGCCGTCCTCACGGCCTTTTATATGTTCCGGCTCATCTTCCTCACTTTTTATGGGAAGGAACGGCTCGCACCTGAAGTTAAGGCCCATCTCCATGAATCCCCACCTGTGATGACGATACCGCTCCAAATCCTGGCTTTCTTTTCGATCGTAGCAGGTTATGTGGGTCTTCCCCTTGTTTTCGGCAAGAATCTCGACTTTTTCGGCCATTTTCTAGAACCAGTCATTCATGCCCATCATGAAGCCCATCTCAGCTTGAGTATTGAATGGTTACTGATCCTCTTTTCTGTTGCGGTTGCTCTGTTCGGCATATATCTCGCTTACATCTTCTATATAAAGAAACCGCAATCTCCCCATGATCTTGTTGCTAGGTTCCCCTGGCTCTACAAGCTGCTTTACAACAAGTATTATGTGGATGAAATCTATGAAGCGGCGATCGTCCAGCCCCTTGTTAAGGGATCGGAGATCGTCTATGACAATTTTGATCTTAAGGTCATCGATGGGGCCGTAAACGGCTCGGCTAAAACAACCGGACTTGTTGGAAAAATCCTCAGTCTTTTCCAGTCAGGTTTAATCAAAGATTATGCATTGATATTCCTCTTTGGAGTGATACTCCTGTTAGGATTTATACTTTTTTAAAATGGACGCACCAATACTAAGTATTATCACGTTTATTCCGTTGGCAGGGGCACTGCTTCTGATCTTTATCAATAAAGACAAGGAAAATCTCCTGCGCAATATTGCCCTGATCCTGACTGTCGCAACGTTTGTTGTTTCTTTGACTCTCTATTTCAATTTTGATGAAGGGAATCCGGATCCTCAATTTGTTGAGAAGAGTGCGTGGATTGGATACGGGATCGACTATCATATCGGGTTGGATGGCATTAGCTTGCTGCTGGTGTTACTGACGACGTTTCTTATGCCGATCACTCTTATTTCGTCATGGAAGTACATCGGGAAGAGAGTCAAAGAATACTTGATATTTATGCTCATTTTGGAGACTGGGATCATCGGTGTGTTTGTGTCGATCAATCTTTTTCTCTTTTACGTGTTCTGGGAAGTCACACTTGTGCCGATGTATTTTCTGATCGGAATATGGGGAGGAAAGCGGCGTATTTATGCGACCATCAAGTTCGTCCTCTTCACCATGTTCGGAAGCTTGCTGATGCTGGTGGCCATATTCTTTCTCTACTCCATGTACCATAAAGCTACAGGTGTATATTCCTTCAATATCTTTGATATGTATAAGCTGGTTTTGAATCCCAGCATTCAAGTTTGGCTTTTCCTTGCATTTGCTCTGGCATTCGCGATTAAGGTGCCGATGTTTCCACTGCATACGTGGTTGCCTGATGCTCACGTGGAGGCTCCCACGGCGGGATCGGTTATCCTGGCTGCAGTTCTCCTAAAAATGGGGACATATGGTTTCCTACGTTTCGCCATGCCTCTCTTCCCGGATGCTTTAACAAAGTTTCTTCCTTATCTGGGAGTTTTAGCTCTCATTGGCATTATCTATGGGGGTTTGATGGCCCTGATCCAGAAGGACGTTAAATCGCTCGTGGCTTACTCGAGTGTCAGCCATATGGGACTCATCATGCTGGCTGTTTTTGCTCTGAATTTGGAGGGAATTCAGGGAGGTATTTATCAGATGCTCAACCATGGGTTGAGCACAGGGGCTCTGTTTTTGTGCGTTGGAATCCTTTATGAGAGAGCGCATACAAGGCTCATTAAGGATTTTGGAGGCGTCAGCTCCAAGATGCCCGTTTTTGCGGCATTCTTCCTGATCTGTATGCTCTCATCTGTGGGCCTTCCGGGACTGAACGGATTTGTCGGGGAGATACTGTGTCTTTTCGGCATCTTTAAGGCCAATAAGCTTCTGGCTATCTTAGGGGTGACAACCGTGATCCTTGCTGCAGCTTATCTCCTCTGGATGTTTCAAAGAGTGATGCACGGCCCAATCACCAATGACAGAGTCAATGATTTCAAAGATCTCAACAAAAGAGAAATTGCATATCTCTTGCCCATCGTTGTTATGATGTTCTGGATGGGTGTATATCCTCAGCCATTCCTGAGGAAGATGGATGCGTCGGTTGAAAAGCTCATCAACCAGATAAACGAGAAGAAAACATTGTTTTCAGAGACTCAAAAAGAAAACAAGCTTATTTGGGATTTAAAGGCGATGGAGATTGAGAGTGAACGTCATCAGGATAATGAAGAGGCGGTCCAATGAATAGTCTGAATGCGATGTTCCCTCTCCTCACTCTCATCGCTGGTGCTCTCCTGGTTATCCTTCTTGAGGTATCGATAAAACGGGAAAATAAATCCTATTTAGCATACATTTCGATTATTTTCCTCATCATCTGTGGATTTTTCTGTGTTCAATCCTGGGGGAAAGATCTTTCTTATTTCAGCAACCATCTCTTTTTGGATAACTTTGCTCTTTTCTTTACGTTTGTCTTGATCATTGCCACAATACTAGTAGTCCTCATCTCCATGAAATATATCTCTCTCCAGAACGCGAACATCGGGGAGTACTATGCCCTTCTTCTTCTCGCTCTCTCTGGAATGTTGATCATGGTGTCGTCGAGCGACCTCATCGTGATCTTTTTGGGGCTGGAGATATTATCGATGTCCAGTTATGCGCTTGCAGGGATAAAACGAGGAGATCAAAAATCGTCGGAAGCGGCTCTCAAATATTTTCTGTTGGGGAGCTTCGCATCGGCTTTTCTTGTGTATGGATTGGCGCTCCTCTATGGAGTCTCCAATTCCTCAAATATTGCAGAGATCATCAGGCATTTTCAGACGGAGTCGAGCTTGAGTCTCATGTCTTATACGGGATTGGGATTGGTCATCGTGGGATTCGGATTCAAGATCGCGGTCGTTCCCTTTCATATGTGGACTCCCGATGTCTATCAAGGGGCACCCACTCCGATCACAGCCTTCTTCTCGATGGGGCCTAAAGCCGTGGGATTTGCCGTTCTTGTGAGGTTGTTGTATCCATTCTGGCAAGTGGCATTTAACTCGGAAGTCATATTCTCTCTCCTGTGGATCATAAGTGCTCTCACGATGATCATAGGAAATCTCATAGCTTTGAGGCAGACGAATATTAAGAGGATGCTGGCATACTCGAGCATTGCCCATGCCGGATACTTGATGGTGGCCATTCTCTCACAAGACAACAGCAGCCTCCTGTTCTATTTTGTAGCCTACCTGTTTATGAACATAGGTGCATTTGCGGCGGTTATCGCTTTAGGGAAAAAGGATAAGGAATATCTCGAGCTTGAGGATTATGCGGGAATCGGATTTAAATACCCATGGATCGGGGCCACTTTTGCCGTATTTCTATTCTCTTTGGCGGGATTCCCTCCTACCGGCGGATTTCTAGCGAAGTTCTATGTATTTTCCGCTGCAGTGAGAGAAGGCCTCGTGTCTCTTGTTATCATCGGCGTTTTGGCAAGCCTTGTGTCTGTGTACTACTATCTGCGTGTGATCGTTTTCATGTACATGCGCGAACCCACACGTGAGGTGGACATCAACCTCGAGAATCCAGCGTTATTCTTGGTGCTTTTCCTCTGTCTCTATGGTATCCTTCAACTTGGAATATTCCCCGGAAACGTCCTCATCATCATCAAACAAGCAGTATCCTCTATCGCCTTCTTCTGATCTTTAGCACCGCATTCTAACAAATAGGGGTCAGGCACCTATCTCCAGAGTTATCAAAAATCGGTGCCAGGCACCTATTTATTGAGTGAAAAAAATGGTGCCAGGTCCACTTTTAAATTACCCCAGGAGGGAGGTGCCTGACCCCTATTTAGCTTAGGAGGCTGGAGCAGGTCGTAAGCCGAATTCTGTCGTGGGTGGTTATTTATCTGGCCTCTTCGTTGCCCAAGAGGTCGAGCGACCTACCCGCCCTCGAGACGGGCCATCTCATTCAGGGCCAATTTGGTCTTGCTCCGGATGGGGTTTACCATGCTTCTGATGTCGCCATCAGAACGGTGAGCTCTTACCTCGCCTTTTCACCCTTACTCCCGTTTGTGGTTTTACCGGTCAACAGGAGCGGTATGTTTTCTGTGGCACTTTCCTCCGATCGCTCGGAGTCGCTGTTAGCGACCAT
>JASFPP010000215.1:0-6556 GCA_050115915.1 Candidatus Aminicenantota bacterium | reverse complement strand
TGTACGTGTAGGCGTTGGATTCACTATAAGAACAGTATACTTTGAACTCGCCTGCGGGTATGTTGGGAACAATATATTGTCCATTGGCGTCGGTTGTCGCATGATTGATACTATGTCTATCACTATCATAGACATAGATAAGACAATCTTTCAGCGGAGTCCCATCTTTTCGTTTGACCTTACCGGAGATGGCGCCTTTTCCTTCGGTTTTGTAAGAAGGTTTGAGCTTAAAATTGATATTTCGCTTTTCTTTATGTT
Source organism: Candidatus Aminicenantota bacterium (assembly GCA_050115915.1). Lineage (GTDB taxonomy): Bacteria > Acidobacteriota > Aminicenantia > Aminicenantales > Aminicenantaceae > WTAW01. Next base: position 6,298 of record JASFPP010000215.1, on the reverse strand, counting down.
TGCTGACACGGACCAGTTTGGCATTTTTCCATTCGGCGGCATTTCGATAATACTGATCCTCATAGTAAGTGGATCGGACGTAAACGTAATATTTGCCGGGCAGTAGGTTCGAGATCTTATAGAGTCCGTTGTTGAAACGGGCATAACCATCATACCCACAATAGCGACCGAATTCATTGTAGGCAGTAACAGAGGCATAGTTCGTTAGGACACCGCCTCCCTTTTCGGTGAGTCTTCCCGAGATGGAGCCAGTTGCCATGGAAGTCTGGACGAGGGATTGCCCGAAGTGGGCTGCGATCGCCTGCTCGGACCAGTCTTGTGAACGAAGTTTTGCCTCCTCCATTAGATGTGTTTTGATGTTGTGTGCGGCTACCAGGCTCAACTCGTCATCTTTTTCGGTCCCTAAAGGCCCTCGTCTGCCAGGAAAAACAGCATCGAGTCGTTGATTGGGAGGTGTGGCCCGCTGAAAAATTTGATTTATCCATCGTTCTTCTTGCGCGTTTACCCTTTCTGCACTTAAAGACAAAGCTAAGATAATAAAGATGAATATAAGGACATTCAATAGTGTGTTTTTCTCAATCATGATTCTTCTCCATATGTTTTCGTTTCACTGTTTGCATCTTGAAATATAATCTGGGCGAAGCTGAAAGTTGTTAGGAAGTTGTTAAAGATTTGTTAAATGTTTGTAAAATTTTTAACTGGGTGAAACTCACCATTTACCCGAACGCTTAGGTGAACATCGAAAACGATTTATGCCCCTAAAGAATTCCAGGACTTTCTGGGATAGGGAACTAATTATCAAAACGTGGAAGGAGATCCGATGGGTATTGGCTTTCTCTCTTTGATGGGATAGGAGTACTTAGAAGGATATTTTTAAGGGTAAAATTGGACTTCTAAGCAAGAATATTAGGTAAAAAAAAGGCATATTTATATTATTATCGATAAGATGTCGTGGCCCGTCCCCAATTCTACTTCACGATGAGATAGTCTTGGAGGTCGTCGAGGATGCGGGTGATTTCGACTTGGCCGCCGGATTCCGAGACTTGGAAGACGAGTTCGACGAGCCCACCGCTTTTCATATCCTGGATCCCGCTCATGCTGTAGCCCCCGATCCTGACCACACCGCTCGACACTTCATTGCCGTCGACGGCCACAAAATCTCTTGTGAGCTCTGTGGGTTCAACACCCAGGAACGTCATCTTATCTGCGGAGTATTTCACCTCGAGGCCAAAAGCCTTCATGTCGAAGGCATCCGTCACTTCGACGGGGATGATGTGCAATCTCCCACTCCTCTTGCCGTGCCGCAGGGTGAGGCTCCTCTCATTGCCCGTCAAGTCGTCCCCGCACAAAAATGTGCTGCTTCCAGCCTTGGCATCGCAAATATCTCCGACAAAGCTGCCGAGAACGATGTGAGCGCTGCCGGCCACACCTTCCTTCACCTTGAAGACGACGACATTCAAAGAACCTGCCTCTCGGGTTGTGATTGCCGTATCTCCGTTTCCTTCGATCCGGACAACTCCAGGAATTAAAAGTTCGCCGCGTACCTGCATGATCCCTTGAGTTAAAGGGGCTGCCAAAGTCCCTGCGTACTCCAGGAGATCCTGAGGATAGGACAACTCTAATCCAAAATGGCGTAAACCTTCAGGATTATCGATCATTACGGGGATCATCACATTTTCCGTTGATCTTGCGATGGTGGGGAGTGGGTAGACTATCCGTTTTTCAAAATCAGGGCCGTTGTCCTCAAAGGGGAATAAAAGTGAATCATCCCCATTTAAAGGAGAGGCGCTCCCACATGTAAAATCCGCACAGCACAGGGGAAGCACTCTGATGCCGAGGTAATGCTCGAAGATCCACTGCGAATCTCCGGGAGTGATACAATTCTCCTCCTCCGTGTGCTCTTTGTCCGCGCACGGACAGCTGCAATTGGCATCCGCAACTGTCAATTGTGCGGTGGTCGGTAGAGTCCTCCCCAGATATATTTCAAAAGCAGCCTGTGCATCGCCAGGGGTCACGCTATCACTGCTATTCACATCTCCAAGTCTCGGACATGTCCTGTACAGGAAATCTGTTTCATAAGTCCTCGGGCACATATCCACAATCCCATCCCTGTACCTCTCGATCTGTATAGGGATCAGAGTATCCTGGGAATAGGTGACACACTTAACCATCAATTTCATGTTGACGATATTCGCGGTGCTGGAGGAAGGAATAGAAGTTCCCGATCCGACAATCCCCGTGATCCTCACTTGACCCGCCGACACCAAATTCCAACTCATGGTGGTCCACTCTTGAGTCGCACTCGTACGTATCGCATCTACAAAATCGAAGACAGCAGAGTTGAAAACAAAATCGAACTCGAAATCGGATATTTGATTCGAGTTGTTGGAGATGCCCACAGGAATATAGACTATATCTCCCCAGGTTCCGGCCTCATTTGCCGACAGGGCGATATCTCCGCTGCAACAGATCATGGTAAATATCCCCGTTGCCGGATGAGGCAAATACATTGCCAGGTCGTCGTTATAATCGTCGATCGTAAGAGTGCTCTGTTGTCCATCGACGCAAACACCGCACTGACAGATTACTCTGAGCGTGACAATAACGAGGCTGCCATTATCTGTGGGTTGGATGTAGGAGCCACTCCCCGCATACCCTCCGATCCGGACCTGTCCGGGAGAGACCTCATAGGCATCCAGCATGCTCCAGTTGTCGGTCAAGCAGTTGAGTGTCGATATACCCTGATAAGAAAACATATTTGTATCATAGAAAAAGTCGAATCCTAGGGCGCTCATTTCGCATGAATTGTTCGAGATGTTGATGTAGACGTCGATGTTGTCATCATAGGTGCCCAAAGATGGAGTCGGTAGAACCTCTACATTGCCGCAGGTGGCCTGAACGATCCCTCCATTTGTGTATGTTTCTGCGTGCGTGAATAAGACGCCAAAAAAACCGAAGAAAAAAATAAAAAAGATAATCCACTTGGATGACATAAACTTAGACATTGAGATCTCCCTTGAATGTGTAGCCTTTAATCAGTCCGCTTCCAGTTATAAAATTTCCGAATGAGAGACTTAAATTGGGAATGCCCGCTTCCCTTCATCCGTCACAATTTTAGTCGGATAACATGTCCATTTTCTGAACACCCTTCAAAAAATTGGGGTCAGGCACCTATTTCCAGGGGTAGAAAAAAAGTGGACCTGGCACCTACTTTTTTTTAGTACAATTTATGCAGGGGCTAGTCCCCGAACGGACTGGTGGCGGAACTGTTTCTCTAATTGTCCGTATGAAAAAATGACACATTGGTACATAATTTGTTGTTTAAGGCTTAGAATGATTTGGACCTAAACGAAGGAAAAACTCGCACTTGGAAAAAATGACAAAAAAATTGATGCCTTCGGTTTCGTGTTTCTTTTTGGTTTTGGTTGCTTGTTTAGCCTTGACATTCGCTGGATCTGGATTTGAACAAAGCAATCAAAAATCCTCAGATCAGGAGAGTCAAGTAAGATGGCGGCTGCTCGCTCCATATGACACCTATTATGACGATCCTCAACCCTACAACTGGCCTATATCCACGCCAGAAGCCCAGGGATTGGATTTTGGTATCTTCAATAGCGCCCTCGTGGAAGGCGGAAAAATCCCCAATATCTACAACCTGCTTGTCGTTAAAAACGGGCATTTGATCGCCGAAGGGTACTACAATTCGATGACCATGTACGATGCCAACCACATCCATTCTGCGTCCAAGAGCTTTACATCTGCGCTTGTGGGGATCGCTCTTCGGGAGAACTATCTTCACAGCCTCGACCAGAAGATGATGGACTTTTTCCCGGAGTATGCGTCAAGGATGACCGATCCAAGAAAATTCGATATCACGATAGAGCATTTGCTCATGATGCAGGCTGGATTCAATTGGGAAGATACAGAACAACATTGGAGAGATTACACCTCAAGCCCGAACTGGGTTGAATATGCCCTCACCCTGCCTTTGATGCATGATCCTGGGGAGATGATGCATTACTCCACGGTCCAGACCAATCTGCTGTCCGTCATCCTAACGAGAGCCACGGGGATGAGTACAAAGGCATTTGCCGATCTGTATTTGTTTCGCCCACTTAATATATCGATCAGACATTGGCATCAGGATCCGCAGGGATATTATACCGGCGGCCATGAGATGTATTATTCCCCTCGAAATATGGCGAGATTTGGGTATCTTTTTCTCAAAAAGGGCAAGGTCGATGGCCAACAGATCATTCCGGAGGAATGGGTAGAGGCCTCTTGGCAAAACACCGGCCAAGGTGTATACGATTGGCGCCCGCTAGAAGGCCACGGATATGGCTACCAGTGGTGGATGGGACGTCTCGGCGGGTACGACATTTTTTTTGCCTCTGGAAAAGGCGGACAAAAGATTATCGTCGTTCCCGAGCTGGATATGATCGTAGTGACAACGACAAATGCGGATGCATGGGAGGGAGCATGGGAACAGAATCAGGGGATCCTGCGACTTGTGGCCTTCAATGTCTTGACACCCGTGCGAGATCATCTGGGATCTCCGCCCTATTCGCCGTGTGGGGCCCGGGTTGTTAAAGTGGAAAATCGAGGACTTATCCTCAGAGAACACATCAACGTGATCACTTGGGAGGACAATCCCAGGAATGCCAACACAGATATCGCTGGATATCGCATATACAGAATGTTTGCGCATGCAGCGTCTTTGCTGGGAGAAGTGGATGCCCGGGCCTTCGAGTTCTGGGATGTGAATGTGGTGAAAGACTATTCATATCAATATGCACTGACCGCCGTAACAGACGATGGAACAGAAAGCCTGCCCATCTATTTTTCCAACGGATAAATAATAGGGAAATTTTTTATTAAAAGTCGTTAAAACAAAGCAGCCTACCCCTTTTGAAAAAAGCGGTGCCAGGTCCACTTTTGTGCCACCCCTGGAAGGAGGTGCCTGACCCCTATTTATTGGCTAGATTAAAGGCAACGCCGAGCGATACCACCAACGATCTGTTCTTGATCGTATCGTCTTCTCGAAATTCATACGCCACATCCATAATATCTTGGGAGATGTTGTTAAACCCAACACTGTAGCGGATATCAAACATCAGGTTGAGAGATCCTGCACGGTATCTCACATTTCCACCGAACATAAGCCCAAAATCTTGCCCTTTGAGGTTCTCCCCAAGGTCTCTCTTCTCGGTCTCCCCAAAAGCGGCCTGCACTTCCGTGGCCTTCTGGGCAAATCCCACATAGGGCCCCACAAAAACGCCGGGCTTGATTTTTCCCTGGAGGAGGAACTTGTAATAAACAAGCACAGGAACTTCGATGTAAGATATCTTGTATTTGGATGAAACCTCCTCGCCCTGATACGTTTCTTTCACATCGAAGCCTTTGATGATGTAATTGACCTCTGGCTGCAGCCCTAACTGTCCGCCGATGATATCAATGGATAAAAAAATGCCTGTAGCAAAATCATTCATAGATTGATAAGTGATCCCTGGGATTTCCTGGGAAATATCCGCACGGGAGCGGACAAGGCCGAACTTAGCCCCCAGCTCTTGACCCCCAAGGGGATTCCCTGAAAATAGAAGCACAAAACACACAATCATCAAAACCAGAACTCGTCTTATCATTTGACTCTCCAGTGATCGACAATCCTCCCCATGATCGACAAAGCGACAGGGCACCCTAGTGTCTTATCCGCAGGCCGATCCAGTATTCGCTCGCATAATCATTCACCATCAAGATTTCTAATCCCCTGGCTTCGACGGCGTCGAGGAGGCTTTGTGTGAACTGGCCGTGCTGGACTTTCTGCTGACGGCCCCTATCCCATGCCACAGCCTGAAATTTGGGTGTCGCCCTCGATTCAGACATGGACATGTCAAAATTGAGCTGGTTGTATAAATTCTGCACGGTTGCGCTGTGGAGGTCACTGCCAATACAGCTCGAGGCGTAGACCGGGAGGCCGTCCCGGAGAACAAGCACAGGATTCGTTGTATCGGGCACATACGCACCAGGACCGGCCTTATCCATTCGGTGGATCGAATGATAAGCAGGACCAGGAATGGATACACCATCCACGAATATTCCGGAGTTTCCCCAACGATCGGCATTGATGGTATGGCACACCGCCGCCACATTGCCCTGGGCATCCACCGCAATGATCGCCTCCGAGTGGGAAGGCCGCATATATCCTTGCGTGGCGATCTGTGATTCGATGTACGGCCACTCTCCGCTCTCGATCCTTTCCCAAATCAGGCGGGCATTTTCCTTATTGGGTCGGTTTGCA
>JASFPP010000214.1:0-6658 GCA_050115915.1 Candidatus Aminicenantota bacterium | reverse complement strand
TCCGATTAAGTGATTATGCCCACACCGGAGCGAAGCCCTGCTCCGCTACGTCGAGGAGAACCAATCCCGATACGTCTACCACGGCCATGTCCATTCCTCCATCGGAACCATGATCGGTAGGTCCGCCGTCGTCTCTGTCTTCGGTACAAAAATCGTCAGATTAGCATAGAAAAAATTCTTCAAGAGATTTGTCGCATAAACGTTTTTGTCCAGATCTATACCCAATCCTTTGCAGACCTTCCCAGGGTCTATCTTCAGCTTCCCTTCCGAAAAACATGGCTGGATATTTTGTGTCATTTTCGGCTATCATTGATCTTTCGACAATACAGCAATGAGTCCAGAGGAGAGAAAAATGAAAAAAACTGTTTTTGTGTTTTTGACCGCACTCATTATATTGGTCGGTACATCACTTCTGTACAGTCAGGTCAACGCCCGCATGCTCCGGTACCCGGACGTTTCCGACACTCACATCTGCTTTGTTTATGCCGGCGACATCTGGGTTGTGGCAAAGGAAGGAGGCACGGCTTTCCGGCTCAGTTCCCCACGCGGAGAGGAGATGTTCCCCAGATTTTCTCCGGATGGAACAAAAATCGCCTTTAGCGGTAACTATGACGGGAACACAGACATCTATCTCATCCCCTCCATGGGAGGCGAACTCCAGCGACTCACCCACCACGGCATGACCGACCTCATGATCGACTGGTATCCGGACGGCGAAGCCCTCCTCTACGTCTCCTCAATGGAGAGCGGCCGCCAGCGCTACAGGCAGTTCTATCGCGTAGCAAAAGAAGGTGGCCTTGCTGAAAAGCTTCCCGTTCCATACGGCGAATTCGGATCTCTATCCCCCGACGGTAAAACCCTCGCCTACATGCCCATTTCGCGGGATTTCCGCACCTGGAAGCGTTATCGCGGGGGAATGGCTCCTGATATCTGGCTCTTTGATCTGAATCAAATAAAAGCTAAAAATATCACCGACAATCCTGCTAACGACTCACAGCCCATGTGGCACGGCAGGACGCTCTACTTTCTTTCTGACAGAGGCCCGAACCAGCGGCACAACATCTGGGCCATGGACCTGGAGAGCGAAGAAGCACGCCAAATCACTAGCTTTGAAGATTTCGACATCCACTTTCCAGCCTTGGGACCTTCTGAAATCGTCTTCGAGGCCGGAGGGAAACTTTTTCTGCTCGACCTGGAGACAGAAAATCAAACTCAAGTGGAAATCAATCTTGTAACGGACGAAATCACCCTAAAACCTCATAGAGTCAATGTCTCCAAGCTGGTCCAAAATGCCGAGATCTCTCCCCAGGGAAAAAGGGCGTTGTTCGAAGCGCGCGGGGAAGTCTTCTCTGTTCCAGCCGAACACGGCGTCATCCGCAACCTCACAACAAGTCCGGGTGTTGCAGAGCGTTTCCCCTCCTGGTCGCCCGACGGAAAGCACATCGCCTACTGGAGCGACCGTTCCGGCGAGTATGAGCTCACCATTTGCAGCGCTCGTGACGGCTCGCAAGAACAAAAGCTGACCTCATACGGACCAGGCTACAGATACCATATTTATTGGTCGCCAGATAGTCAGAAGATCGCCTTCATCGACAAATCCATGACCATATACATCTACAATATAGAGACACAAAAGACGGTTAAAGTCGATAAGGGTCTGTGGAAGTATGAAGGCTCGCTCCGGAACTTTAAACCCGGATGGTCACCGGACAGCCGCTGGCTGGCTTACTCCCGAGCAGAAGCGAACCGGAACGACAACATCTACCTCTACGACACCAAGAATAACGAGCGGCATCAGGTGACCTCCAGCCATTTCAACGACTTTCAGCCAGTCTTCGATCCTGAAGGCAAGTACCTCTATTTTCTCTCCAACAGGACGTTCCGTCCGATATATGGCGATACGGATAATTCCTTCCTGTATGCCAACACGACCAACATCGTAGCCGTTTCGCTCAAACCGGATATCCCATCAACTCTGGCGCCACGCAATGACGATGAGGGATTGAAAAAAGAGGAAGAGGAAGAACAGAACAAAGATAAAAATCAAAAAGAAGATGAGAATAAAGACAAAGAGAAGGCAAAAAAAGAGGTAAAACCTGTCGAAATTACCGTCGCGGATTTCGAGAGTCGGCTGGTTGTTCTCCCTCCAAAACCCGGAAATTATAACAATATTCAAGCCAAGGAGGGCAAGATACTCTACCAGAGGTACCCGCGCACCGGTTCGGGCGAGGAGGCAAGTTCCCTTGTCTATTACGACCTCAAGGAGCGAGAGGAAAAAACAATTCTCGGTGATGTGGATGGATACCGGCTCTCTGCTGACGGGAAAAAATTACTTGTCTGGAAGAAGCAGAGTGCGGCTATCGTAGACGTAAAGCCCGACCAGAAAATGGAAAAGCCCCTGCAGACAGGGGAGCTCGAGATGATGGTCGATCCTCGGGCAGAATGGCGTCAGATTTTCTCGGATGCCTGGAGGCTGTCCAGGGATTTCTTCTACGATCCTGGGATGCATGGCGTTGACTGGGAAGCCATGCGGAAGCAGTACGGGGAGTTGCTCGAAGATGCTGTCACCCGCTGGGACGTGAATTATGTCATCGGCGAACTTATCGCAGAACTCAGTGCTTCCCATACTTACCGCGGAGGTGGCGATACTGAGGAAGAAGCTCGGATCGGAGTAGGTTACATCGGCGTCGACTGGGAAATTGACAACGGCTTCTACCGAATCGCAAAGATCATCGAACCAGCCCCATGGGATAGTGAAGTAAGGTCGCCCCTTAGCATGCCGGGTGTGAACGTCAAGGAAGGTGACTATATCCTTGCCGTAAATGGCGTGCCTCTTGATATCTCGAAAAGCCCTTGGGCAGCCTTCCAGGGATTGGCGGGGAAAATTGTTGAACTCACTATTAACAGTAAACCGACAACAGAAACTGCCAGGAAGGTCATCGTTGAGACTCTTAAGAGTGAAACACGCCTGAGGAACCTGGCCTGGATCGAGCAAAACCGAAAGTATGTCGAAACACACTCGGACGGACGCATAGGATACATCTATGTGCCGGATACGAGTTTGGGCGGACAGAACGAGCTTGTGCGTCAGTTTTCAGCCCAATTCCACAAAGAGGGACTCATCGTCGATGAGCGCTTCAACAGCGGCGGTCAGATCCCGGACAGATTCATCGAGCTTCTCAATAGGCCTGCCCTGGCCTTCTGGGCTGTGCGGGATGGGAAAGACTGGCAGTGGCCGCCTGTGGCTCACTTCGGCCCCAAAGCCATGCTCATCAATGGATGGAGCGGTTCAGGGGGCGATGCTTTTCCTGATTACTTCCGTAAGGCAGGACTCGGTCCGCTTATCGGAACACGCACGTGGGGAGGTCTCATCGGCGTATCCGGTGCACCCCGACTCATCGATGGCGGTGGAGTGACGGTCCCCACCTTCCGCATGTACGATCCTGACGGCAAGTGGTTCAAGGAAGGTCATGGCGTGGATCCTGATATCGAGGTCAAAGAAGACCCGGCGATTCTGGCTGATGGGACTGATCCGCAGCTCAAGCGCGCAGTCGAGGAGGTCCTCCGGATGCTCGAAGAACAGCCGTTCAAAAAGCCTGCCCGGTCGCCCTACGAAGACCGAACTGTAAAAAGAAAAAAATAAACCGGACAGCTTCTGAATTTTGTGCTTTGGCTGACATAAAAAACTGATAATAATAGAATTAACTAATATAAACCAGCAATTTATCCGCTTATACGCCCCATTTTAGGGGTCAAAACAGCCGTTTATCCATCTCGAATTCCTCCACATCTGCAATCGCCACATGTTTCATATCCGGATGAGATGGATTGATGAGGGTGTTGAATTCATGGGGCACAACTGCCGAGGGAACACGAAGAGCCAACGATTCATTCGAAACAGCCCACTTTGACCCGATCTCCGCCAACTCAGACGAAGCAGGAAATTTATACCAATTTTTTGGTAAATCATCAGGTGAGATTTCTATGGGGTGGATTTGATTGTCTATCTCCACTGTTGCAATACACAATTTATTCGGAAGTATTGAAAAAGGGACATTCACCAAGAACTCGACTAGAGACAGAGCCCTGCTCTCCGATGTATAAACAATGCCGATCCCTTTGCGGTTCCATCGGCCCCCATACAAACGGGCTCCAATTCCAGAGAAATCTCTAATGTGCTTTTTCTTGGCTATCCGGTAAACTAACATCAGGAGAAAACACCGTATTCGATCCGGCCGAGCTCATCGAGGACCATTTCTGAACCGAACCGCGAGCTCAACAGACTCATCGGTGTTTGTTGTCCCAATGCCCTGTTTGGGTGGCGCAACCAGGCTAGAAATTTTCCCTTATCTTCAAAGACTCTGATTCCTGCTGCAGTGCATTCGGCGATTTGGAGGATATGCTCTGAAACAGACGGGCTGAAATGTCGGTCATCCGAGTATCTCTGAATCGTACGCTCGGTTATAGGGAGGAGATCAGCTAATTGGCTTATAGTAAGATCCAAATAATCTGCCATATGAAGAAGTTCCGCTTTTGTTAAACCAATCTTACCCAGCTCTATCAGATCGATGCGGTTGCGCAAATGTCCACGGAAAGTACCCTCTGCGCCCAGGACCTCAGCCATGCCTTCAAGTTTCATTTTGTTCGGCCCTTTTTTGGATTGCGACATTTGTCATAATTATAATGACAATTGTCTTATTTGTCAATACGTTTTAAGATCCCTAAATATTGGATTAACAACTGCACTCCGTCTCTAATCTCTATAAACGAAAGACATCGGCCCTTTTTCTCATTTAGTCTGAATAGTTAGGAATATGTGAATTGGCAGGCAGATTATCCCCTTAACTTAATCCATAAATTCTAAGGTTTACGGATGGATGTGCTCCTTCAAGAACGCGAGATAGCTATCCATCCGCTTTCGGCTATATATCTTTTTCCTCAAGCCCGTATAGTGAGGAAGCGGAAAAACCACTCTCCCCAACACATTTTCGCTTGGCTCAACATAACCGAAATTCCCTCCATATTGCCCGGGCCCTTCAAAACCCCAGGAATATCTGATCAATATCTGATCCGAACCCTTTGTCAAACAATCTAAAACCGGCTGACCCAGCGTTAAAACCGGCACATCCTCAAATTCCTCGATTTCCTCCCTCAGCAAAGGGATCCAATAATCCGCCGCTTTCTGGTAGAATTGCGGATCCTGTTTGTTTATTTGATCCGGCGGCTTCGTAAAGAAATTCTTCAGAAGATTTGTCGCATAGATGTTTTCATCCAGGTCGATATCCAGTCCTTTACAGATATTTCCCAGGTATGTCCTTAACTGACCAGGCTGATTCAGAAAAGGGAGTGTAAGGTTTTCTGTGTAAACCCCATTTTTACCCTCACACATATTTTGCCACGCGATCTTCAAAAAAGATCATCAGTTGTGAGTATATCATAGCCCAATCCCTGTGTCGCATTGTCCATTTTCTTGCTGCCTCCTCCACAGCCAGATAGACAAGCTTGATTAACGCCTGCTCGTTCGGGAAGCTGGATTTATTCTTAGACACTTTTTTAATCTGGCGGTGCAGGCTCTCAATGGGATTTGTCGTGTAGATTAGCGTACGGATCTCCGGGGGATACTTGAAAAACGTTGATATCTCCGCCCAGTTCTTCTTCCAGGAGGCCGAGACATGGGGATATCGTTTATCCCATTTTTCAGCAAAGTCATCTAAGGCTGAAGATCCCTCTTCTTCGGTGGCAGCTTCATAGATGAGCCTGAGATCTTTTGCCATGGCCTTCCGCTCTTTCCAGGATACATATCGCAGGGAGTTTCGGATCTGATGGATTATGCATTTCTGGACTTCTGCTTGGGGATAAACAGCCTCGATAGCCTCGGAGATACCCTTGAGATTGTCTACCGAAAAAATAAGAACATCTTCTAATCCCCGGTTCTTGAGCTCATTCAGCACTGAGAGCCAGTACTTGGCAGATTCAGTCTCACAGACCCAAAGCCCCAGAGATTCCTTCCGGCCATCCAGGTTGATGCCAATAATGGTATAAAGTGCCACGTTCCGCACATGTCCTTCGGTCCGCATCTTCAGGAACACCGCATCCATGTACACAACCGCATAGATCGGCTCTAAAGGCCGACTCTGCCATTCCCGGGCTCTCTCTATAACCTTGTCTGTGATCGAGCTTACTGTCTCAGGAGAGATCTCATAGCTGTAGAGATCCTTAATATGAGCTTGGATATCCCGGGTCGTCATTCCCTTGGCATACATGGAGATGATTTTGTCTTCCAGGCCTGCAATGTCCTTTTTGCGCTTTTTTACAACCTGAGGCTCAAACTCAGATTTGCGGTCGCGCGGGACATCCAGGCCAATCTCACCAAATTTGGATTTTACTGTCTTAGGAGTGTAGCCGTTTCTAGAGTTATCAATAGTCTTGGCTTTCTGGTCGTGTTTTTCAAACCCCAGATGATCAGTCAGCTCTTCCTCGAGAAGAGTCTCGATGACGTCCTTGCTGACATCTCTCATGAAGGCGTTAAAATCATCGAGCGACTTTACGCCTTTTTCCTTGAGAAGTTTTTTGAGTTTAGCTCGGTCGAGTACCATGTCACCTCCTTGTGAATTATATCACTAAAGAGGTTTACACAGTTTTTCTTACAGTCCCGTAT
>JASFPP010000213.1:0-6682 GCA_050115915.1 Candidatus Aminicenantota bacterium | reverse complement strand
ACTCAATCTTCTTTTGAAGCTAGAATTACTGGGAACAATGGTTATGTGTATTCTCGAGATTATAAATTGGAAATATCTATACTTCCCGTTTATGCGACGGTCCGCTATTATTTTTTCAGGCAGGATTTTGATGTCTATGTTGGGGCTGGAATGGGTTATTGCATGGAGACGATTCGTGGAACTTCCCAGTTCGAAGAATTGACAGAAAGTGGAGAAGACCTGTACTGGAACGCGAAAGGGAGCGCAGTCATTCCGCATCTCAATGGGGGTGCCTTGTATAAATTTACCAGGTGGTTGAGTTTAGCCCTGGACTTAAGGTATGTGCACGGTAAGATCTCAGAGTTCGAAGTGAAGGAGAGCGATGACTACGAACTCGTCGGTCAGCCTTTACTTCTGCCGCTCGGGGAGAGCGCATCGGAGAAATTCGAGCAGACTTTTCGGGGAATCAGTGCGTTGCTCATGCTCCGGTTTTCGTTTTAATACTTAATTAATAGAGATGAAACACAGTAACTAATTGAATACAAACGATTTAACTTAATTTATGCCATGGAAAACGGCCTTAGATGCACTATTTTGGGGGTGAAATCGACATCCTAACAAATAGAATGAACCGGATGAATTGATTTCCTTAGACATTGATTTTTGCCCCCAAAATTGTGCGTTTAAGCCTATTTTTTCGTGATATATTAAAGTTAACTTATATATTATAAATGAATTGCTGTGGCCCCACCCCAAACAGCAATAATCCCGTATCCAATCAGCTTAATCAGCTTTCGTCGTCAGAGGAAGTTTTCACGAATTCTTTCCGGAATTCTTCTTCGTCTATTTTTAACAATTCAAATATTTTTTTTACCAGATTTTCAACATCTATAGGCTTGGTGATAAAATAGTCTGCCCCGCTATCAAATGCCTCCTCCAAGCCGAATCGACCTTTGTAGACACCCGTCATCATTATGACTTTTGTCTTCTTTAATTCCGGGGTAGATTTAATGGTTTTACAAAGGTCCACGCCATGAATCTTTGGCATGAGCATATCGCTGACAACGAGGTCCGGTTGCTCCTTGTTGATCAAGTCGAATCCTTCCTCTCCATCCTTTGCACTATAAACCCAAAATCCACGCTTGATCAGGTTGCGTTCGAGCAAAGCGAGTGTCGACCTGTCATCATCCACTACGACTATTTTTACACTCATAATTGTTTACGCTGCAGTCTCTTTTCGCTTCCAGACTCGTTATACCATATTAAAAAAACATCTTCAATGAAAAGCCATTTAACAGGAACCTTTCCAGGGAGTATCCTTTATTCCATGGGGCGAGTTCTGCAACGAGGACATAACATTTTAATCCCCCCATTTTTTTTATGCATTCATAGTGCAAAATTTAATGGCAATGACTCTATGAAGATTCCATTTTGAGCGAGCTACAAATTTGTCTATCTTCGGTTAGTCCCTTTCTTAATTTTATCAGGTGACGGATCTAAGTCAAAGTTTAGCGTCCAAACATGTATAAGCGGCTTATATCCATCTGCCATGCCTTCAAAAACATACAATATTCCACGCTCGGCATCGAAACAAGCAGAATTCACATGATATTTTTGTTGTTCTGATTCTATACTGAAGAGGTGTTCATCAATATCTAAAAACGCATAGGGTTGAGGTTCCCATGGTTGCTTGCTTCCGGCGGCGACTTCCGCCAGCTCATTGGTATCATAAAACATGATCAGGCCTCTGAACTCATCGCTCCACCACCCTCTATCCTCACAATCTAAACACGGTCCGTCTTGATTCCCATACCAACACTCGCCGAATCCCTTTGTCCCCACGACAATGACTGCCGACTTATCGCCTGCTGTGAGCCATGCCACTCCAGACCATTCGTCAGAATGGTGATAATTATCCATGGTGTGGTTTTCAGCTCCGCCTCCATAAGTGGAGGAATACAGGATTAAAGGTATATTCGCGAGAGAAGATCCATTCGGTGGAGGATTCCCCTGGTTCCAGGGTCCGATCGCAAACAAAGCAGGGCCCTGTCCCGACCAGCCGCCATCCCTGAATCGTCCTGTCGCCAACCGCATTCCTGGAGTGTAAGCACCGGCCCAGTCTGATGGGATCTCACACATATAATCATTCGTACTCATATTCTGAATATGGGATGGGAGGCTGTCCAGATACCATCCCCTCTTTATTTGGGGATCGGATAGATTCAGTTCACACCAGCCATGAGTCAGTTCAGGAGGCCCGTCCTGCATGTGATATCCCCAACAAAAATAAAGCTTCGGAGTCATCTGATTTCCCTGTGGTGGTAAATAAGCCAAGCCTGTCCTGGGAATTTCCAGGTCGTCGACATCCATAATGACATGAAAAGACTGCAGAGCTATCGCAGAGTTCAGATCGTTCAGATTCTTTCCTTCAGAAATAACCGGAACAGGTATAGATATTTCAGAAACTTGATGTTCCCACGCATGGCCCGTGGCATAGATTGATCCCGGAAATCCATCATCTGCCCCATTTGGATCTCCATCCGGATAGTAAGCCATCGAGTGTCCGCCATAATTCCAGGTTTTCATGTAAGAGGACGATGAACCACCAGGAAGCCTAAAAGCTCCGGCATAAACCAGATCTTCAGGTTGGATTCGATGATCTTGTGCCTCTCCTGAGGTCATTTGAAAAACCAGAATTATTGAAATCAATAATATTGGGAATGCTCTCATTTTTTTTCTCTTTCCAACAATAATTTTATTCATTGGATTAAGCCAAAAATGTAAAGTTCTATCTGGCAGTTTTGTGACAGCAAGGAACTATCAAGCATTTTAGTGTCTTCTTCACTTTTAATATAATTAGTCGAATATCATAAGTCCAATTCAGCATTCTTAGTGAATGAGTGAATGGAGTGAATGGGGACGGGCCACAGCATATTATTGTTTTTAAACAGATTAGCCTCGTATTCCACATCGAAAATTGCTTTAAAAGCACCTTTCTAGGGGTAAAATTGAGGCTCTGAGATACTTATGAATGAGGATAATACAGATCGATCAGAAAAAAAATAATAAAAGCACAAATAAGATGACTAACAAAAAAAGATTCCAGCAAAAAAACATCACCCACTCCGTTCTTCATTATATTCAAACACATCCTCGATCGAGACTCCAAATACCTGAGCAATTCGAAAAGCAAGTGCGAGCGAAGGCACATACTTCTCCTGTTCCAGCGCAACGATTGTCTGGCGCGTGCATTCAGTACGGTCTGCAAGTTCCTGTTGGGTCATCTCGGCATTCTCGAATCGAAGCCTTCTTATGTTGTTTTTTATCCTAGCTTTCGCCATCGCCGCTCATCCTTTCATACAGAAACAGTGTGGCAACAGCATGGGCAACAAATCCCATAAAATAGGTTGTAATCCCCAAAAGCCACACCCATCCGATTGGCATTTCCACACCATTCAGATGAACTTTGTAGTACGCGTATAGAGCCAAACAGATGATAAATACATAAATCATCAATACATAAAAGCCGGTGGAGTACGCGCGCTTAGAGATGAATTCATCCCTCTCGTCTGTCATGATTCCTCTGCTGCCGGATTTGGTGCGTGTCAAATACAACATAAGAAAGTAGAAGATGAATCCAGCTGTAAAGATTGTTCGGGTAAGAGCAACTCTTAGATCACCATCCAGAAAAGTCTTTGGTCCCCCGCCCATAAAAAAAATGATGTAGGCTGCGATAATGGCAACGCCCCAAATGAGAAGTCCCCATACTGCCCGTTTTTTTAATTTCGTCATTATAACCTCCTTGGAATCTGAATTTTCGAGCTATGTCATATCTTTGTCATAATTACCATACATAAAGTAATATATTTTATTCTTATTGTCAAGTTTTTTTTACTATTTGTAATAAGTTTCCGACAATTCTTATGACTGATTATTCTGCCTCCTTTTGCCTAAATAACTATTATTTCCCTAAAGTCTTCAGATGTTCCAACGAACCATACAAACTAATGATCTTTTGATATTCATTGTCATCGTAAAAACGGTAGGTGATATCGCAAATCCCTTCTGATTGATGACACGGTTTCCCTTAGTCGTATCGATGGAAAGGATTGCCTCCATCCGATTATCGATTTCGTGGGCATTCATTGTTTCGATAGAAATGGGGGAACCCATAAAAGGCACAGGCTCATGTGGAATGACTGGAGAATTGGAGCAAAGATGAGTGGTAACGATCACGTCGCCTTTAAGTTGATCGCCTTTGGTTCGCATTTCCACGATCTTTGCGGCGCTCGCTAATGCAGATATCGCCCCATCTGCATCGGAAACGAGGCCGATCATCATTCCCCGAAAAATGGCAGACATAACCACAGCGATACCGATCCAGATGACGGCCAGGTTGATCCAGGATTTCCGCCGATCAAGAGGCACAGACTCTAACGAATAGTTCTCCAGCAGCTCTGAATGACGATCATGGGGACGGGCCATAGCAACTTACTTATTATAAAAACATTAGGTCAAAATTCCACTCAAAAAAGCCCTTAGAAGCGCGATTTTGTGCAAGAAATGCATGTTCTAAGAGGAAAGGAAAGCGCGTATTCCGTCTTAACCTATTTATATTCAAACACTTATTGTGGCCCGACCCCATTATCCATTAATTCGCAATTCTTTCCCAGATGGCTTCGATGTTGTTGTGGTGGATGTTGCCGCGCCGTGTCTGGACGATCCTGTCCTTAAAATAAGGGAAGTCTTCCTCGATTGTGTAGGCCTTCTTCGCGTCTTCAATCGTTAGACCTTGCCTCTTCATCTCTACCAATCCATCCCACAGTGTGCGCAAATATCTGTACTGTTCCTTAAAGGTTTCTACTCCGAGGAACATATCAGAATGGGCCATGTTCACATATTTGATCTCTGACGGGCTGTTCACGATCCTTCCCCAATTCTCCAAAGTCACAGAAAAGTCTGATTGAAGATCCTTTCTTATATAGGGCAGCATCTGATCTGGAGCGACATCCCCGATAGCCACAAACCCCTCTTCCGGGATGAAGATCACGATGTCGCTATCCGTGTGCATTCCCCCTATCGAGTAGAGCTCGACAGTCATGTCCCCCATGTCGAGCGTCATATTTTTCTCGAACACGATGGATGGATAAGTGGGAACAAATCCCTCCTGCAATTCTTCAATGGCCAACTCGAGGCAGGAGAGGAATTCGCTAGAAAAAGTATACTCTTTAGTCCCAGGTTCAGAATCTGCTAACGCCTTTTCCCGGTCTTTACGCATCCCTTTGAACTTATCCACAAGTTTGACCAATCCCTCTCCAGTGAGTTCCTCCTTCATCCCCGCCGGGATGTTTTTATGGCCGATGATCGTGGCATCCGCATAGACCTGATTGCCGCACACATGGTCGTGGTGGTAGTGCGTGTTGACGATGTATTTGAAATCGCTCCGTCCAAACTCCTTCTCGATCGTCTGCCTAATCCTGGCATCATGGGATCGTATCAAACTCGTTTCGATGACCACGATCCCCTTTTCCGTTGCTAGGGCGACAGTCGCAATCGTCTGCATTTGATCGCCCATCCAAACGATTAACACTCTGTCGCTGAACCTTTTTTGGTGCAGCGGTAATTCAGCCTCCGCAGCCTCCACATTCACAATCATCGCAAAGACATCGACTGATAAAACAGAGACGAAAAAAACAATAGTGAGAAATTTTCCCAAAGATCGCATCAGCACCTCTCCTTTTAGGTCGACCCTATGAGATATGGATCTCTACAACTAGTCGTTTGATCACCCTACTTTTTATTGTATGGTCACCTTATCTTTCCATACGAATCTATTATTCTTTGGTTTGGGATCATTGTTACGGCCCTCCTCATCCACCACCGTCACTAGATAATAGCTTCCTGCTTCGACAGATTTATTCAAAAACCTCTCTATGTGAAGAGTCCTCTTTTTTTTAGATTTCAGGGTCTTAAAACTTCTTCGAGTCAACAAAATGGCGCTTTCATCGATTGTCTTCTTTTTGGATAAATAATAGCGGATGCTGGTGCTCTTCGATGGCCGCGGACTGTTGTTTTTTATTTGTGTGATCAACTCGAATTTATCGCCCTTCTGTAATTTTTTCGGTTTTATCCTCGATCTGACGAGCTTCAAATCGCGGACCATGTCCAGGGCGAAACGCTCAAGATTCCCATACTGTGTTCCCGGACAGACATCCAATCCCCCATCTGTTAAATCATAGATCGCCGACCATACAGTATAGATAAATCTTCCATCACCGATCGGTAACATATAACGAGAAACTGAACCTAGGATATCCATCCCAATCTGTTTATTGATCAGGCCATTATAATTGTGTAAAGCCGTATAAACCGCAGCATATCTCTCACAATGACCGAGGAGAGTATCGGGAGGAGCCCCACCAATCATGAAATTTGTGACGGCCTGCCATGGTTCGACATTGCGATGGGCATGAACCTCGCCATCATAATATTCCACTATGATCGATTTTCCCCTTGCATCGGCAACTAAATAATGGACAGTTTCCGAGCCGGTGTTGTTGTATTTGCGGATGAGATCGATCGCCTCGTCAACATTGCGCGCGTGATCGAGAACCAGGCGGCGAAATTCATAGCGGTCGAGCGAGATTTTGTCCGGATTATAGACAACCTCACCCTTCACATTGAGCCCAGAGATCGCCACACC
>JASFPP010000212.1:0-6772 GCA_050115915.1 Candidatus Aminicenantota bacterium | reverse complement strand
GGGATCCATGGCCGCTGCCGTAATTGTGTGAAACCATAGACACTGATCGCTATGACAAGAAGCCCGAGGAGCAAATAAGCGAAAATCCGCCCTCTGACTATGGATACAACTCCCCTCATTCTATAAAAAATATAACATATTTAAGGGGAAGTGGAAAGGGAGATCAACCAGGTTAGAATGGTTGACATCCTCTCCAAAGGATCAAGTCCTGGGAGTGACATCCCATAAAGATCCGATCTTAACTGTTGAGATCGATCCCGAGGTTTCCAATCGGGCAAAACGAACGTATCCCCGCAATGGTCCTGATTGATTTTAACTATTTTTTCCGCGCGGAGGAAACGAGAACGGCAAGGCTCTTGAATCTATCCGAGGGCAGTATTTTCCCTTTTCGGACCGATTCCATGGCAAGGGGTTTTCCGAATAGAACCCTTTCATAGGCCCTATCATCAAAGCCTTGAAATTTTTTATACTGTGAGTAGTCGATGTAATCGAGCTCTCTGAGAGTCTGAATCAGGGCGAGCGTGCTCACTCCGAAATACCGTTTGAGATAAATGACATCTTCGAATTCCAGACGATCCGACTTCAAATCCTTTTCGATAACCGCTTTGACCTTCGTGGGCGGAATCAGGAAACGGCGTGCGAATATCTGGGCGAATTTTTCTCTTGGGTGATAGAGAGAAACGTATTCCTCCATAAAAACATCTGGATTATCGACAATGGGATCCGTGTATCGATCTCGAAGATAGTGATAGTACTCGTGAGCGGTCACTAAGGCCTGCTCTCCTTCGGAAAGATTCTTGTTCACGAGTGCAAAAGCGGCCTCCTTGACATCAAAATAGAGAAATAGGCCGTTTATCTTGCATTCGTCTGAAAGCGCCTGTCGATAAACACGTAAACCATTTATCTCAACGAGCAAAAAGATATTTCTAATAGGAGAAGTCCCCAATCCGAGTCGCCTTCGTTCCTCCAGGGCCAATCTCTCCGGGCTGATGTGAGAATAGGCCGGCGCTAAATCCAGCCTTCGTCCTACGGTTTCTTCCAGCTTAAGATAGTCCACACAATATTTTTTGAATTTTTTAAGCTCTGATTTAGCGGGAGAATTCAAGGTCTTCTGACCAAAGAGCCGTTCGAAGGCATTCTCTCTTTCGCGCATAAAGTAAGAGACGTCCTTTTTTAAGAACTCAGCGATACTCTTCAAAGAGTCGAGACTCGGCATGCGCTTTCCGAGCTCGAGCAGGGAAATGAACTCGCTGGACAATCCCACGGCCTTTGCTAAATCCTCTTGCGTAAGCCCGAGGTTTTCTCTCTCGATCCTGAGCTTAATTCCTAAAATTCCCGACATTTGTTCACCCCATCCAAAGCGTATTCCCTTTATAACTGGTAGTCAGGAGAAAGTCAACACAGGACGTAAAATATAACTTGCTGTTATAAGGCGATTTGGATAAGTAAATTTACTTTTGACTTTCATATTTTTCTCTGTTATAAATTTTTTGGGGAATTTATATTTATTTGAGTGATGGTTTGGGAAGGAGCAGAATGGATCCATTTGAAACCATAAGCACTGACTTTTTTAAAAACATTGTTGAACATCTGAAAGATGGCATCGCCTTTCTAGATGACCAAAAGAACTTTTTTTTCTGGAATCAGGGAGCTGTGGATATCACAGGATTCACAAAAGCGGAGATTCAGGGAAGCAACTGCTTCGAGGACATCTTGATTTCCACAGCGAGTGATGAGCTTCAGCTCTGCAAAAACGACTGCCCTGTCGAAAAAACGCTGCGGGATGGAAAAATACGGAGTTTCGAGGCCTATTTGCACCACAAAGAAGGCTATCGACTTCCTGTGTTTATGCGCGTCATGCCTATCCTGGATTCTGATCAGAAGATCATCGGGGCCGTCGAATCCTTTTACGACACTTCCCCCAGAGTCCTTATTCCGCAGAAAGCCCAAGAACTCAAAAAAATGAGCCTCCTCGATCCCCTTACAGAACTGGGAAATAAAGCGTATCTGGAGGCCCAGATCAAGTTCAAGCTGGACGAGATGAATAAACACCACTTCCCTCTGGGTATTCTTCTTATCGATATCGATCGCTTCCGTGCGACGAACGAGGCACACGGGACTGTTGTCGGGGATAAGATTCTCCGGATGGTTGCGCGAACTCTTGCTAACAACATACGCTTTTATGACATAGCCGGGAGATGGGCGGGAGAGCAGTTTATTGTCCTGATCTTTAACATTCAAGAAACGAAGCTCGATCTTGTGGCGAACAAACTCCGCCTCCTAATATCCCAATCGAATATCCAGGTGGGGACAAAACTTCTATCGGTTACCGTCTCCATAGGAGCGATAATCGCAAACTTGCGCGATACTCCAAGAACGGTACTGGATCGTGTTAACAGATTGATGCGGCATAGCAAGCAAGAGGGGCGGAATAGAGTTTCGATCACACTCGAGGATTGATAAAAATTCCCTAAAGATTTTACACCGCACGGATTACCAGATTTCTCACAAAAAAGTATGGAGTGAAATATTGTTTTTCTCGAAAAAACGATAAATAATAGTGTTTAGGCCTCCTATGAAGTACAAGACTGTCGTGCCAGCGATTTTACTCCTAATTTTTTTGGCCATTTCTCTCCCCATCCACTCCAACGAAGATTTTTTAAAGAAGGCTCAAAAAAGCATGGACCTTTTAGACTACGACCAAGCCATATATTATTACAAACAGGCCTTGATCGAAGATCCATCAAAACCGGAAATCAGGCCTCGATTGGGATTCTGCTACTTCCGAACAGGAAAACGTGAGGAAGTTGTAAGAGTCTGTTTGGATGAGCTGGCCCTTTATCCTGGAAGTTTACATGCGCGAATCCTTTTAGCCTATGTTTACTTTCACCAGGGAAAAATCAAGGAAATGGTCGCAACCTGCCAGGATTTTAACCTCTCATTGGAAAAGTACCGCATCAACGAAGTTAAAAAAATGGGAAAAGCGTATAAGGTCAAACGTGGAAGCCAATGGAGATTGACCGAAGAGAACTCAGCAGTCCTGCACACTAAGATCCTCGATAGATATTCCAACTTGGGTCTTCCCTACTTTATGCTCGGTGTTTATCACAAGACAAATTTGAATTTCGACAAAGCCTCTCAGAACATCCAGAAGGCTCTGCATTGGGGATATGATCCTCTTGAATGCCACATACAACTCAATGATATCGAACTCATCCAAAACAATTGGGAGATGGCAATACAAAAAGCCAGATATGCTCATTCTGTTGTGGACTCTCAAGCTGAGCTCTATTTTCTTATGGGTTATTCCTACTATCAAATGGGTTATATGGACAGGGCAGAGGCCTGCTTTTCAAACGCTTACGAATTGAAGCCCTATGTGATAGAAACACTTAAAAATCTTTCAAAGGTTTACCTCGCGACTGGGAATTTCGAGGATGCCGAAAAACGCCTAAAACAAGTCATGAAGGTTTCCACGTTTGATTACAGCGCACAATTCCTTTACGATCGAGCGAGGAAGAAACAACGTTTACCCAATCCTGCTCAAAGACTCAAACTCACAAAAACCTTAGCCGAACGCCCCTCAATGAAGTACAAATACACCTTTGAGACAGATATCACATTTGTTGCCAATCTTATCAATAGCGCAGCAATGACGCTTCTCAAAAAAGGCCTTCTTGATGAAGCTATCGTTATGACTGAAAGTTTTTTAGAGGTTTATGAAGCCGCATCCGTGTTGAATTACAACCTCGGTCACTTCTACAACATGAAAAATGATCTGGATAATGCTCTCAAATTCGCTTGGATTGCCGCAGAACTTCAAGAGGATTTCAAGGATGCTTATGATCTTATTGGCAACATTTTTCTCAAGATGGGGGACTTGGAAAGTTCCATAAAAGCCTACAGAAAAGTCATTGCTATCGATCCGAAGGACGCTATGAGCCACTACAATCTTGGGTGCGCTTTCTTTGCCAAAGGCGATATGGTTCGAGCCGAAGAGTGCTGGTTGAATGCCATCCGCAACGAAAAGAATAAAAGAGCAAAAAACAGAGATGAAATTTCAGACGACGAGCTCTCTTTTTCCCTTGTGGTCGTGGGCCGGCGTGTGGCTTTCAAGTCCTACGAATCGTTGGGTCAGCTCTACAAAAGTCAGAAACTCTGGGACAAAGCTCTCAAACAGTTCCAATTCGCCCTGGAGCTTGAGCCCAACCGATCCGAACTGCACTACGAAATCGGGAAGGTTCACATGGAAAGGGGAAACATCTCTGAAGCCATACAATCCTTCGAGAAATACGTATACTTCGGTGGCTCGAAAGAAGAAGAAGTCAAGCGAATCCTTGATGACCTCAAATCCAAGAAAAAGGGATTTGACAACTGATCGTGCGTTGCCTTAATCTAGAAACGGCTGGACGCATTTAAACAAAAACAATCCCAAGAACACATGGATATGTGTGGACAGGAGGGAGAAATTCTTTCCCATTTCCCTTTGTCTTCGCTGACTAAAAATAGGAGCCTATCTCTCTCTATATTCCCGCGCTTAGCTGAAACGGGAAAGCGACTCATGATGTAAGGAAAAACAAGCAAAATGAGTAAGGAAAATGCCGTTCACGAGCTTTTTATGGCCATGAAAGTCTCTCTAAAAAACGCGGCGATGTACAACCAGGACCACCCGGCTTTCCAAAAAACGGTCAAAGAGGTGAAGGAAAAGATGGATTCTCTCTTCGAACACATGAACCCTATAGAAATCAGCTTTTCACCCCATGCCCTTCTTATCGAGAACAAGTTTTGGGATGAGGAGAAATTGTACCAGGAACTGGGCCGGACATTTCATTTCCGGAAGGTCAAAAAATTCAAGGTTAGCAGGGGTGTCACATTATCCGAACTTGTGGTGTTTATGTCCCATATCTCGCTCACACCCAGAGATATTTTTAAGAAAGGAGGAATCGAAGTTATTCTTCGGGACGAAAACATCTCTCATATAACAATCGAAGAGCTCGATTACTCCCAACTCCTTAAGGGCGAGGGAGAAGAGGTGAAGGATGTCTGGGCCTACCTCCTCCAAGAAGCGGTCGAGCAGGAGGACAGGGATAAATTGATGGAGGTGGCAGATAGCTTCGAGAAGGTTATCAAAGATTTTGAGCCTGGAGAATTTCTGGAGGATAAAGAATTCAGCGAAAATTTTATTCGATTCTTCGATTATCTCAAAGTGAATGAAGAAAAAAATTACCGGAAATGTGCCACAAATCTGGTTAAGACCATAGTCAAGAAGAAAGAAGACATCAGAGACGAAGAGAAACTCAACAGTATCAAAGCTATCATCACTGGCCTCAAGGAAGAAGACATTGCGACCTCTCTATGGGATGAGCTCATATACGATGATAGCTTTGACTCCCTGAGTTTCAGTATTTTCTCCAAGCTTATCGAAAGGGACAAACACCAGAAAGTGGCCTCATCTCTCACAGAGATCTTCAGCCAGGATGACACACTGAGGGAAGATCCCAAAGCCGAAGATAAAATAAAGGAGCTGCTCTCTGGCACATCAAGCGCTATGATGTCGGAAATCTACCGGCAAACGCTCACCTCTTTTCTAAAGGATATATCGTATGAAACAAAACTGACCTTCGACCATATTCTCCTCCAAAAAAACTTTCGTTACATCCTTCTCGACCTCCTGAAAAAAGACATATCTTTGGAACATATCCAAGAAACCATGACAAGGATCTTCGGTGTATGGGATAACATCAAAGAACAGAAAGATCTGGTATACATCCATTATGTTTATGAGGCCTTGCACGATAAGGCCGAGGGGATCCTGGCCGACTCCAAAATCAAGCTCTTTATCTCAAAAATGATAGGATTTGTGGAAAATTGCATTCTTGAAGGTGATCATTTACTCGAGTTTGACTATTTTATCGAGAATCTGAGGGAGAGCACCCTGGATGTCAACACTTATCTCGAGCGGATTTTCACGGATCGCAAGATATCACCTTATATCTTGAAGGCATTCTTCAAGTTTTTCAAAGAATATCTTTTCTATTTTAACCTGAACCTCGACCAGAACTCCAAAGATAGCAAATTTCTCGAAATGATGATCAAAAACCTCCAGGAGATCGATACACCCCTGTCACTGATCACATTAAAAAACATCTACCTTTCAGCGAGTGCCG
This sequence comes from Candidatus Aminicenantota bacterium, assembly GCA_050115915.1. Lineage (GTDB taxonomy): Bacteria > Acidobacteriota > Aminicenantia > Aminicenantales > Aminicenantaceae > WTAW01. Next base: position 605 of record JASFPP010000212.1, on the reverse strand, counting down.
CCACAAAATACAGAGTCCTTAGAGCCATGCACAAGCTAACTGAAACCGATGAAAAGTTTATTTTCCCTATTCTAAAGAGCAAAGAGCCTGCCCTAAAGGCAGAAGCTCTCATCCTTCTCATGAGAGATCAAAGGACAAAACAGATGGCTTTGGATATCCTCTTCCGGATTCCATCAGTCTATGGATTCAAGAATAAGCGCCTGATCGAACACATCAAGATTCTCGAGGATAAAAACTTGAAGGAAGGAACACTCTACCTGAAAAAATTCAGCAAACGGCGCGGATTTTGGAATAAAAAGCTTCGGAAGGAATCTTCGCATATTTTGGAGAAATGGAATGCTGAACAAAATTAAAGTGTCTCTCATCCATTTACTTTCCGCAATCCAGACAGGAAAGATCTATTCACCCGATCATCCAAAATATCACGAGTTCATTGAACAGGCTCATAACAGTCTTCAAGATGTTCTTAAAGAGAAAAAGGAGTTAGTGATCGGTATTGTCGAGGACGAATTGGCCTGGGAAGATGAGATCTTTTTCGACCTGAGTCAGAAACTCAGGTCGCTTGTCCTTTATCTCGAGGAAAGAGGGATCGAACGGATTTACTT
>JASFPP010000211.1:0-6805 GCA_050115915.1 Candidatus Aminicenantota bacterium | reverse complement strand
TATTCCTACAAGAAAAAGCACAGGGGTAAAGGGGATTAGAGATGGTCGGTGTTGTCATACCTTTGGTGGTGCTCCTTCTCTCCTTTGTGCTGACCATTCTCCTCTACCGTCATTTCTCGAAGAAAATGTGATCTCCTTCAACCCGAGTGAGAGGTTCAGTCTTTTTATTGGTTTAAAAGAAAATCAGCGGCCAATACGTCGAAAACATAAGCCGCTGAACCCCAAATCACGTACTCGGTTTCGTACCAGTCCCAGGGGTTGGAACGGTACTCGATAAACTTGGGCCTCATAAAGGTCGCACCGGATACGACCCCTCCAGGGATATATGTCCACTCCGATCGGTTAAAGCCATACACGACCGTGGCGGAATTGACGCCAACTCCTGAGACATAAGAGTGATTGGATGCCGGATGATGCCCAAAGTTGTAGTTTAGAGCGGAATAAAGGCACTCTTCATCAAAGATCTCGGGAAAATGTTTGATGAAGAAATAAGAGTTCGCGCCAAGGACCAGACCATCCCAGTTGTTCCCCCAGATCTTGAAGTCGAAATACACTCTGTAGGGGCTCTTCGCAAATTCTTCCTTCATGCACTCTTTGACCTCCATCAGTTTCTCGGTGATTATTTTTTCGTACGTTGTATGTTCGACTTTTTCTAGGGCTCTAACGAGGGTTGAACCAGATGTCTGCCAGAAGGCGAAAGCGGGCATGTTCTTCACGGAGGGAGCAAGCGAAAGAAGCTGGTTTTTGTACGTTTCTTTCCCTGTGGTGAGGTAAAGCTCCGCGGCAGCGGCGAGTTCCCAGGAGTGATTTTTGTCTTCCTGGGGCTGGTAACAAACCTCATAATGAACGGGATCATGAGTTTGTTCGAACTCCCATACTTCTTCGGCCGCTTGGAGACACTCTGCTGCGAGGCCATCGTCAAATCCCAAAAGAACTCGGGAAGCAATGGCAGCCACTTGCGCGAACTGGTATTGTCCGCCCGTATTCCTGTTCGTAAACACCCATCGGTCGTCGAATTTTCCCGATCTGCCGTCTTTTTTTTCATCTGGTTTGAGCGCTGGATCATAAATCAAGCCATCCGTAACATTCACAGGATCTCCAACAACGACGTAATCTTGGATTTTGTTCTCGATGATGCCTGGGGAGACATGACCGGTCGACCTGTACATCGCAAGCAGGAACTCCATACCGAAGGCGATCTGTTGCAGAAGATCATCCTTTCTGTCCGGCCGGAAAATGTCAACCCTCCGCAGGGCTCTATTTATTGTTGTTTTATCTCTTTGCGCGTCAAACTCCTCCTGCGCAAGAGCCATATAGAGGACAGTCCACGCAATACTCCCGAAAGGGAGGTCATAATCGGCAGCATCATGCCACCCCCCCCAATCGAGTCCCGGGATGTGTTCATTCGCCTTGAATGGCGTTTCCGTCTCTGCCTTTTGCCTGTAGCTGTCAAAGTGTTCGGTATTCGGAGGGGCCTGGATCCCATCATCCAAGTGGCAGGCGCCGTGCCAGGCTTGTTCGCCCTGCCAGACTTCAACATGACACATCTGGACAGGAAAAAACACATCCATCGTTGGGTGCCAGACATCTTTATAGACATCTGTGTGAATGAGGAAGGGACCGGTTTCCTGGTCGATGTATTTCAAGAAGTATTGACCTGGTTCGGTGATCTCTGTGAAATCAAAGGTATGGTAAGTGAATTCAAACAAATCTCCCCACTTTTTTGGCAGTGCCTCCTTAACGATCACTTTTTTCCCCTCTTCATCGAGCCGGGAGACTGTTATTTTTTCTACATGTGGGGTTCTCGGATCCAATTCAAGAACAGCCTGCTTTTTCTGTTCGGGATGATAACCCAATTGGGAAACCTGTATGACGGGTTCCCGCCGCCAGCTTGGGTCGATCCGCGGTGTGATTTTAACAGTGAAACGCTTGGGGGGAGACTTGTGAGTGAGCGTTACATAAACGGTATGTCCGGCATGATTGGCCCGGCCCCGGCTGTCCATCAGGCTTAGGGCACAATTTTCTTCGGCTTCTATGGTGAAGGCTCTCAAATTGTCCTCGGGTGCGATCTGGATCTTTTCGGCTCTGGAGATCAGCATCTCTTTTCCCATAAATCTCTCGGCAAAATGACCAAATGTATCTCCACCCCTGTAAGTTTTGTTCTTGTATTCGTTCGGGTATATTTCGATTTTGAGCATGAAATTGGCAATTTTTGCCCAATCGATAGGCTTATCGAGCGCGACGGTCAGCATAATCGAGCTACCATCCGTACGGCATATCAAGCTGTAATCGACATCTACAGGTAAAAATTTTCCCCTTATTGTGGAGGAACGGCCTTGCCTGTCCACAGTCCTTTTGCCGATGTCTTTGGTACTGTAATCCAAAAGAGGACCGAGTCCAGTGGAACACACGACTTCACCTGCGTCCATAACTCTCTTACCGTGGAGGAACATTTGGAGGCCGCCTCTTTTCCCCACATGATAGTCATTATGGTAAACGAGAAAAGCGAATCCCGGTGTTTCGAAATACCCCTCTGGAGTGATCTCAATCTCTGCGATACATAAAGAGCTACACATGAATAAAACGAAAGTTATAATTAGAAGTCGAGTGTATTTACCGAACATATCAAGCCTCCCTTTTATAGACGTTGATCATACAGCGTAAATATACCGAAACTTCATGTTTAAGTGAAACAAATTTCTGGGAGCATCTTCTCAACCGTGGTGAATGAAGTCCCGAGTGTCTCAACTGGTTATTTCGAAATCGAAATTCCGTCACCTTTTAGGGACTATTCGATAAAGTTCGTAAACTTCCTTGATGCTAAAATTTTTGAGGAGGTGATATGGTAATAGACCGAGATAAACTTACAAACCTTCGGGAACTGATTCGCAATCAGTTTCGGTGACAGATGGTCTTTTTATTTCATCTTATAACCGTCTGATAAAGTTTTCATGAAGGCAACGATGGCATCTTCTTCCTCCGATGTCAGACCTAGGTCTCCCAATTCATCTGTGTTGACATTCTCAGGGACTTCTGGAGGAGGCCAGTCTTCAACATCTCTTGTGTTGTAAAAATGGACAACTTCCTTTAATGATTTAAAGACGCCATTATGCATATAAGCCTTCGGGAATCCTCCACCAGGCCTCTTGTCCACGTTTCTCAATGTCGGGACTTTGTGCTTTCCCATTTCTAGCTCATAGATTGCTTCTGGATATCCTGCATTTTTGAGAAATCCTCCCAATCCTTCATCAATCCAGGCATCACCGAGGGGATTGATAGGTAACCCATCATCAAGAAAGATAGTGTCCATGTCGTAGAAAGGATTATCTGGATTTTTTGGAACGCCTAAATTATCGAAAGAGAAATCCGTAAAGAGCGGGGGTTCACCCGAAGATCCTGGCTCACTGGGATGGCATAGGGCGCACTTTCCTTTATCATTGAACAGTTCCAATCCCGAGGCTTCTTCTTCTGTCAGGTCTACCAATCCTGCTAGATAGTAATCGTACTTCGATGAGAATTGATTGACCTCGATTGATGCCTCATAAGCCGCGATAGCAAGGCCGATGCGATCATAATTCTTTTCAATATCTTCTGGTGTCTCCACGGATAAAGGTTCACCCCAAACCTCTTCCCAAAGATCTGCATATTTTGAAGTGGCAACCTGATAAAGCACGAATGCCTTACTCGGATTATTCTGTTCAACAGGATTTAAAAAAGGCCCTAAAGCCTGGTCTGCGGCCGGATTTCCCAATACTTCGCCTGTTGCTCGGCCGTCCCAGAAATTGCCCCCGATAAAAAGCCCTTCAACTGCATCATAATGGAAAATGGGGCTTAAAGTGGCGTACGCCGCGCTTGGGGGTTTACGGTTTCCAAATCGTTGGGGTACTGCTCCTCTGTACACAGCGCCATGTTTGTTTATGCCGGGAATTGGGCCCGTAAATCCCACACTTGGAGCGTGGCAGTCTGCACAGGACATCGAATCTGGAGAAGCAATCTTGTCAAAAAACAGATGTTTACCGAGTCGTTCTATTGGTGTGAGGCTGGCACCATTCGAATTCACATGTGTCGCCAGCCCGATAAAAACTAAAATCGAACTAACCAATGAGTAAATGAAAAGTCTCTTCAAATTCATTGTTTACCCTCCTTAATTTTTTTTACTAATGTGCAAGCAAATTTAGGAAGACTATCCTTTTGTTTTGAGTTTTGCTTATCACATCCTTCAGATCGAGTTGTTCCTGCTAAGTCTTTGAATGGAGATAGTGATGAAACGCGTTTGGGAAAATCAAGGGATATTTCACTCCATCCTCCTAACCCAGCGGGAATAAAATATAGATCTTATTCGGTATTGTCAAGGTTTATTCTATATATTTATTATATTTTTTATATTATATATATTCTATATAGCTTTTTCATAGTCAATTCTTTATAGATTTAAATAGGAAAAGTAAATCAAAATAGTCGATGTATTCCCAGTATTCTGCACACATGGATTCATATTTCAATTTGTATTTATCCGTAATCTCATGAATATGGACAGCCAGGACATCAGGGTTTCCTATCAATGCCATTTCTGAACTCTATAAATTCTGGATCGATTTAAGAGGCGTCAGGTCAGTTCTTCAACATGGTTTACATACATTGCAAAACTGCTCAGCAGCTTGCTTTAGTCCCTCGTCACTGGAGTGAGTATTAAGGCCTAACGGAGTACCCAGACCGGCGTCGACAACGCCCATGCTCAAATTGATGGCGCGACTGAAAATATCATTAGTAACGCGATATGAGCCTTTGCATTGCGCCAAGTTCGTGTCCTTCGGCCCGCGCATTAGTCACCAGGTCATTAAAATCAATGTGCGGGAAGAGTTCGGATAATCTTGCCAGGGAGAAATGTATTTTGGGGGAAAGAATGCTATAATCCTAGACCGGAATCTCTCATCAGGAGGGCACTTTGAAATACAGGCAGTTCGGAAGATTGGGCTGGATAGTGAGCACAATAATCCCCGGTATGAGAAAGCCGGGCCATGCAGAATCGAACATGGCCACAAGTGACGCGGGACCTTTAGCCGCAGATCTCCATAAGCTTTTGCGTGCGCATCGGCGGGATCGCGAGCCCACCGACTGGTCGCAATAAACCTCATCCCAGGATATCCGTCATGGAAGGCATGATCATTCTTTTGGGTGCTCCCAATGATGAAAAGCGGAGGCTCTCTACAATTGCCAGAGAGCGGTGTGAGAGGGCTATTCTGGAATGGAGAAAAAATCCAGGTTATAAAATACTGCCCACGGGTGGATTCGGCCCCCATTTCAATGTGACGGACAAACCGCACGCGCATTATTCCAGCCGCTATCTCATTTCTAGGGGAGTTCCCGAAGACGACATCCTTGAAGGTGTGGAGAGTTCAAGTACGATCGAAGATGCCGAACTCTCTTGGCCCGTCATTCAAAAATATGGAGTGGAGAGAGTGATCGTTGTGACCTCTGATTTCCATATTCCGCGTGCGCGGATTATTTTCATTAGAAGATTCTCAAAGATGCTCCCATTGTTCGCAGGATCGAAAACTCATCTATCGAAGAAAGAATTAGATGAATTGCAGTTAAAGGAAAAAAAGGCACTCAAAAAGCTGGGAGACCCTGCATAAAATGCCTATCTTATTGTGCTTGACTTTTCTTTTTCCCAGCGATAGTTTTGGAAAAATAGAGTCTCTTCGACATTATTTTATGTTTCAAAACTCTGGGAAGGAGAAAAAAGATGGTTTCTGTGAGAGAGCCGATAATTAGGTTTAGCTTTGTCTTAATTATCTTAGTCTTGTTAAATTTAGGAGCAAATGCTGTTCAATCCCTATCTCAAAATCCCGCTCTTGATCTCGTGCCTGTACCGAAAAAGATTTCTCTAGGACAGGGGTGGATGGGTATCGATTCCGGATTTCGTGTGGCATTGACTGGCTACTCAGAATCAAGGCTGGAAAGAGCCACACACAGGATGATCGAACGGTTGAGTGTTCAAACGGGAATCCCCATGCCGACCGAAGTCGAAAGGGATGCCGCCAGAGCCACTTTGGAGATCCAGTGTGCAGGTCCAGGAGAAAAAATACAGTCTATAAAAGAAAACGAGACATACACACTTGAAGTGACGTCTGCCAGAGCCCTCTTGAAAGCGCCCACACCTTTGGGTGTCCTGCATGGAATTGAGACTTTTTTGCAGCTCGTCGAAGTCGGTACAGTAGGATTTTATGTGCCTGCAGTCCGCATCCAGGATGAGCCGCGTTTCCCATGGAGAGGTTTGCTGATCGATGTGTGCCGCCATTGGATGCCTATCGATGTGATCAAACGCAACTTGGACGGAATGGCGGCTGTAAAGCTCAACGTTCTGCACTGGCATCTGTCGGAGGACCAGGGCTTCAGGGTCGAGTGCAAAAGTTTTCCAAAGCTCCATGAGATGGGATCTGACGGGAATTATTTCACTCAAGACCAGATCCGAGAGATTGTGGAGTATGCCCGCGACCGGGGAATCCGCGTTGTCCCTGAATTCGATATGCCGGGCCATACCACATCTTGGCTTGTGGGTTACCCGGAATTGGCCAGCGCTCCCGGTCCCTACGCAATCGAACGCAATTGGGGAGTGTTCGATCCCTGTATGGACCCGACCAAGGAAGTGCTCTATGAATTTTTAGACGTCTTTATCGGCGAGATGGCCCAGCTGTTTCCGGATGACTATTTTCATATCGGCGGAGATGAGGTCAACGGTAAACATTGGAACGCCAATCCGAATATCAGCGCCTTCAAAAAGAAGCATGGGATGAAGGACAAT
>JASFPP010000210.1:0-6817 GCA_050115915.1 Candidatus Aminicenantota bacterium | reverse complement strand
CCGAATCAGGATCGAATGCTCGCGTCGCCCACATGAGGGAAAAAGACTACTATGAGAGTGAAAATTCCACCACAATTGATAGAGACTGCGATGTCAAGATAGAATTCGTCAATCGTGAAGGGAAAACAACGACTCTTAAGGAAAACCTGCATCTTACCGAAGGTGAAGTCATCGACACAGCGGTGATGAATGTGGCGGCCCTTAGAAAATTCTATGCCGAGCAGATCGAGGAGGCCAAAAAGGACGGCGTCCTCCTCTCTTTGCACCTCAAAGCGACCATGATGAAGATCTCGGATCCCATCATGTTCGGGCATTGTGTTTCGGTTTATTATAAAGACGCTCTGGAAAAACACGCAGAAACACTCAAGGAGATCGGGGCCAATGTGAACAATGGCCTGGCCGATGTCCTGGAAAAACTGAGCAAGCTTCCTGCCGATAAAAAGGCCGAAATCGAGGCTGATATCGAAGCCGTCTATGAAACCCAGCCTGACTTGGCTATGGTCGATTCGAGAAGGGGTATCACAAACCTTCACGTTCCCAACAACATCATTGTCGATGCCTCCATGCCTAATGTCGTCCGTGACGGGGGCAAGATGTGGAACAAAAATGACGAGCTGCAGGACTGTATCGCTATGATCCCCGATAGATGTTATGCAACGATGTATTCAGAGATACTGGAAAATGCGAAACGACTCGGACAGTTCGATCCATCGACCATGGGCAATCTCTCCAATGTGGGTCTGATGGCAAAGAAAGCCGAAGAATACGGTTCTCATGACAAGACGTTTGAAGCTCCCGGAGAAGGAACAGTCCGTGTCGTCAATGTGGCGGGCACGGTTCTTTTAGAACAGGTCGTGGAGAGGGGTGATATATTCAGGATGTGTCAGGCTAAAGATATCGCGATCCGGGATTGGGTTAAACTGGCAGTAAAACGCGCCAGGGCTACCGGTTCACCAGCAATTTTCTGGTTAGATAAAAACAGAGGGCATGACGCTGAGATCATTAAAAAGGTGAATCGGTATCTGCCCGAGCATGATACCTCCGGCCTCGATATCCAGATCATGAAGCCACAGGATGCCATGAAATTTACCCTGGAAAGAATCCGCAAGGGTGAGGACACGGTCTCTGTGACGGGCAATGTGCTCAGAGATTATCTCACGGACCTTTTTCCGATCCTCGAGTTGGGGACCAGCGCGAGAATGCTGTCTATTGTTCCCCTTCTTGCGGGTGGAGGGCTGTTCGAGACGGGTGCTGGGGGATCTGCACCCAAGCATGTCCAACAGCTTTTAAAAGAAGGGCACACGAGGTGGGATTCCCTGGGAGAGTACTGTGCTCTTGTCCCCTCCCTGGAGTTGATCGCCGAGAATACAAAGAATGACAAAGCGGCTGTTCTGGCGGAAACTCTAGATGTCGCCATCGCCAAATATCTGGAGAATGGACGGCTTCCTTCCCGAAAAGTAAACGAGATCGATAATCGGGGAAGCACATTCTATCTGGCTTTGTACTGGGCCCAGGCTTTAGCTGTCCAGGATAAGGATCAATCGATGAAGGAACGGTTTATTCCTGTGGCCAAAGCTCTTGAAGAGAACGAAATCAAGATCACAGAAGAATTGCTGGCTGCCCAGGGCGATCCTGTCAATATCGGTGGATACTATCTTCCCGATGAGAAGTTAGCCATAAAGGCGATGCGGCCCAGTCAAACCTTTAACGCTATCATCGATGCGATGTGAATGAGACGAAATTCGTTCGTCAGAATTTAGCAGTTTTAACGCAGTTTCAGACATATTAGGCCCAAGGGGATTAGCCTGATATGATTATAATTAAAAAAACCACATGTTTTTCTTTATGTTTCCTTTTATCTCATCAGAAATTTCTTATTCGTAGAGCGGAAATAGCTTTTTTATCGGTTTAAAACCAAAGGTTGGTGTTTATAAAATGCAATTTTGGAGGTGGCAGATGTCATTCAAAAATATCTATTGGAGGCAATTTTTATCAAGCATTGCTCTGTTAATCTTATTTATTTTTGCCAGCTTTGTGGCTTTCAGTTATTCTCAGGAGATAAACCCTGATATTTATAATCAATTCAAACTCCGCCATATAGGCCCTATCGGGAATCGAGTCATCGCCCCATCAATCGGAGCAACCGATACACCTCCACGACCGATGAAAGTCGACGATTACTTCCGGTTCCGCGATGTGGGGGATCCGCAGATCAGTCCGGATGGCAGGTGGGTGGCCTACACGATTGCCACCTCCGACTTGGAGAAGGACTCTTCCGAAACCCGGATCTGGATGTCGCCCATCAACGGCGGTGACGCGGTTCCTATGACCTCCAAGGGCAAGAGTGCGTCACGGTCCCGTTGGAGCCCCGACGGCCGCTATCTGGCGTTTCTGTCGAAGGCTAAGGAGGAGAAGACTCAGGTCTGGACCTTGTTCCGCGAGGGCGGCGACTCGCAGCAACTTACCGACATCCTCCAGGGCGTCCGCGCCTACGAGTGGTCGCCCGATGGCTCGCGGATGGTTCTGGTGCTCAAGGACCCGCGACCCGAGGACTTAGAAGCCAAAAAGAGCAGTAAGGAGAAAAAAAAGACCAAGCCGCCGTGGGTGATCGACCGCCGCCAGTTCAAGACCGACTACGTCGGCTATCTCGACCGTCTGCGAACGCATCTTTACGTGTTCGATGTAAAATCGAAAACAATCACACAGATCACATCGGGAGACTACGACGATGCCAATCCAGTGTGGTCGCCCGACGGTAAGATGATCGCATTCACCAGCAACCGCACCGCCGAGCCGGACGGCAACTACAATACCGACATCTGGGTTGTGGCGGCGGACAATCCCGACAAGGGCCGGACCCTGATTCAGGTCACCTCCGACCCTGGCCCTGACGCATCGCCAGCCTGGTCCCCGGACGGCAGCATGATCGTGCACAGTTCGGCCCCCGATACTACGGCCATGCTCTACGCAACCCGCCACCTTGCTTTGACTCCAGCAGGGGGCGGCAGCTCGCGGATCCTAACGCGCGGGCTCGACCGCAATATCTTCTCCCCCCAGTTTTCAGCCGACGGCCGGTCGATCCTCTTCGTTCTCGAGGACAGCGGTGAGTCCCGTTTGGTCCGGATTCCGGCTAAAGGAGGCAACCATGAGGTCCTGATCGGCGGAGAGAGCTCGGTGGCACGCTATGTGAAAGGCCCTCAGGGTCTGATAGCTGCGCTCGTTTCGCGGCCACAGCTCCCAGCCGAGGTCTTCCTGCTGAAGAACGGCGACCTGTTGCAGCTAACCCACACCAACACCGAACTTCTCGCCAGCCTCCGGTTTGGAGAAGTGGAGCATGTCCAGTTCTCCAGCAGGGATGGCACCACAATCGAGGGATTCATCGTCAAGCCGCCGGGTTTCGACCCGAGCTTTCGGTACCCCGTGGCGCTCAGAATCCATGGAGGGCCTCAGTCCCAGTACGACCACAGCTTCAGCTTCGAGGGTCAGCTTTTCGCGGCTGCGGGCTACGTGGTGGTGATGCCCAACCCGCGCGGCTCCACTGGCTATGGCCAGGCTTTCTGCAAGGCCATCTGGCAGGATTGGGGAGGGATCGACTACGAGGATGTGATGGCGGCGGTCGACGACGTGATTGCGAGGGGATATGGCGATCCCGATCGGCTCGGGGTTGGCGGCTGGTCATACGGCGGCATCCTGACCAACCACGTGATCACCAAGACCAACCGGTTCAAGGGGGCCTACACCGGCGCCAGTGCCACCCTCTACGTGGCCAACTACGGCCACGACCAGTACCAGCGATGGTGGGAGATCGAACTCGGCCTCCCGTGGGAGAACCGCGAGCTGTGGGAGAAACTGTCGCCCTTCAACCGCGTGGAAAACATCACCACGCCGACCCTGATCCTGTGCGGAGAAAAGGACTGGAACGTCCCGGTGATTAACTCCGAACAGCTCTACATGGCGCTCAAGAGGCTCGGAAAGACCACCAAGCTGGTGGTCTACCCAGGCGAGTTCCACGGCATCGGGACACCATCGTACATCAAGGATTTGTACACCAGATATCTGGAATGGTTCGCCAAGTACGTTAAGGGGGAGAAGGCTGAGCCTGAAGAATGATGCGCTTGGCTATCTGTCTTTCCGAGCGGAGGGCTGTCCCATAAAAAACTTTTAAAACGTTTCGGCATTTATCCCTTCGTTTTTTACCTGCGATTTTATTTTAAGAAGATCAGCTTTGGATGCGGCCTGAAGGTCCTCAGCCGGCGCATTCCTGTCCAGTGTGTATATCTGAACGAGAAGAGGACGTATCATTTGAAGTCGTTCTATCCAAGCCTGTATGTTTGCTGAGGAAAAATTTCCCGAGCTTCCCTTTGAAAAGAGTGATTGAATCGTCACATTAGGGATTTTTTCCAAGCCTCTCACAATATCATCCAAAGTGATTCCATTTGCGGGTTGATTATACAACTGAAAATTTTTTTCGCAGCCGCAATCGAGCTTCATGATCCGCACATCCAATTTTTGCAGTGCTTTTTGTACGGCCCGATAGGCCACATGGGATGAGTTGGAAAGAATGGCTGTTTTGGCCTCCGGCGCAAGCCTGTTCCTCAATTGGATGATTTCTTCGACGATCTCTGGAAAATGAGGATGTAAGAGGGCCTCTCCGTTTCCCGAAAATGTGATATAAGCGAGGCTAACAGGCAATTCATCAAGGGATTTTTCAAGAGCCTTGCCCACTTCTGCGGGCGAAGGCCAGTGAAGAGCTTTATCAGAGGCAGTTTTCCGTGGAGTTGACCACCCGTATTGACAGTATACACAGTTGAAGGAACAGGTTTTTCGCCCGGCCGGCAGTACATTGAGGCCTAATGACCTTCCCAACCTTCGGGATTTAACCGGCCCGTAAATAATCTCGTTTTTAAGTGGCAACAGCATCTTACGTTCCCCCGAACAGAGTTCGCAAGGCTTTTCCCGACCGTCGTATCCCCTCGCGAATCTCTTGCTCATCAAGGCAGGATATGGAGAGGCGGTAGTATTTGGAAGCCTTTTTTTCAGGAAAATAATACCCTCCGGGAGAGACGACCACCTCATGCTGGAGCATGAGTTCCTTGAGAGTATTCTCGCTGATCTTTTTAGGCATGCTGACCCAAATGGTGTAACCCCCAACAGGCCGTGTCCAGAAAACTTTGGATGGATAATATTCCTCCATGGCAGATAAAGCCACCTGCATGCGTCTGCGGAAAATTCGGTGTAGTCTCCGGAGCTGCCGGTCGTAATGCCCCCGTTTGAGGAATTCGCACATGATCATCTGGAGAAAAAGACTTGTCGTCAGATCGGAAAACCGTTTGACTGCAGCCAAACGGCTGATACAATCCCTATCTGCGGCAATCCACCCGATTCTCAGGCCTGGAAAAAGAGCCTTGGAAAATGTGCCCAGATAGATGACGATGTTAGCCGCATCGATGGACTTGATGGGAAGGGCCACCTTTCCGAAGTATTTCATGTCTTCTTCGAATCCGTCTTCGACAAGGGGAACCCTGTGCTTGAGACAGATCGTATAGAGCCGCTCCCGGTGTTCATGGGATGTGGTGATTCCTGTGGGATTCTGGAAATTCGGGATCGTATAGACAAAACCTATTTCTGTTCGGTTCACGACATCTTCCAGAACTTCGAGGTCCATGCCATTTTTCCTCATGGGAACACCGACTACATCGGCATTCGTGAATCGGAGAATCGGCAAAATATTGGCGTAAGTAGGTGTCTCTATGGCCACTTGAGTGCCCTGTCGCACAAAGATACGAAGGCAGAGGTCCAATCCCTGCTGTGCCCCGTTCGTGATCAGGATTTCTTCTTCGGTGACAGAAATTCCGTGTAGGCGGAGCCGCAGGGCGATGAGCCTGCGCAGCGGCAAATAACCCAAGTGATTGCCATACAAGAGCGCCTCTGCGCCATCTTCAAACAACACTTTGTTGGTACATTCCTTGAAGGCTTTCATGGGAAACAGGCGATGGTCGAGATCGAGGCGGGAGATGTTTATGACATCATCGCGAACGCGTTTCGTCTTTGATTGTTCCGGAGAATACCGAAGAAATGTCTCGTGTATCAGGAGGGCAGAATCCGTCACCTTATCATCCCAGGAAATCTGGCTCTTTCGTTCCGGACTATACTTTGCCTCCTTTCGTCTCCCCTGCACTCTATGGTAAGAGCCCGGCCGACTGGAAAGGAATCCGAGGGCTTGCAGCTCCTCGTATGCCCGGTTGACAGTAGTCCTGTTCACGCCCAGCGTGTTTGCCAATTTGCGGGATGAGGGCAGTGCTTGCCCCTTTTCCAGGGTGCCTTCTTGAATAAGCTCTTTGATCGCGTTGATGATCTGCTGGTATATGGGAACGTGACTGTTTCTGTCGGTATTTATGATCACGGATTTGCTTTGCGATTTTTCCATATATCTCTTCCTTTGTAAGATTCTCTCTCACATACAATTTCATTAAAAAAATAGCAACAAAAAGAGGATCACGAAGACTAACAGGAATAGAATCTTTTGATTTATAGAACCTCTTCGCATCTTCATTTTATACCTCCCTTGCTATCTGGATATCCACACTACAGACTATAAAGTTTGAATTGGTTCCAGTCAACAGCCAATTTTAAACTATTTTGGACCAACCAATTATTCTGTGTTATGCATTAACGCCTGTCTAAGCCGTCATGCGCTCGTTCAGATAGATTAGTGACACATTGGATCAGGTAATGATGATAGAATCTGTGTCACAATGAGCATAGGACCTGCAAATAAGTATGGATTAATCATTCCAAAGGCAAGCTATATCACTTC
>JASFPP010000209.1:0-6919 GCA_050115915.1 Candidatus Aminicenantota bacterium | reverse complement strand
GGAAGGAGGTCGGGGGGAAAATGCCTCAATCTTACGGTGTATTCATTTCTCAAGAAAAACAATTCATATTCATATAGATAGGGCAGATTTATGCCTTAGTATTAAAGAGGAGGGTATAATGAAAAGAAAGATCGTCCTTATAACAATCTTTATTGCCGCATTTCTTTTGGCCGGGTGGGGAGTTCAGGATCCATCCCAAGAGCCATCGATGCAGGCCAATGGGCGCTGGGGCCCGAAAAAGGTCGTCGTGATGACAAGGAACCTCTATGTTGGAGGAAACGTCGATAGATTGATCACGCCTGGTGGGGATCTTTTCGAAAAATTGATGGAGACTATTATGGAAGTTCAATACACAAACTTCCCGGAAAGGGCTGTTGCTCTGGCTAAAGAGATCAAATGGTGGAAGCCACACCTTGTAGGACTTCAGGAATTATCGCTCATCGAGATCCATCTTCCGTATTTCAATATAGTATTCACTCTCAATTTCGAGGATATTTTCATGAGCACTCTCGATGCGATGGGATTGGATTACCGCATTGCCGGAAAAGTCCAGAACGTAGAGGCCTTTGTCCCTTTGTTTGGAGACAATTATGTGCGCCTCACAGATTTTGATGCAGTCCTTGCAAGGAATGATGTGGAGACATCTAATGAGGAGGCGTGGCATTATACGGATTTTTATTTTACCGGTCCACCCTTATTTGTGAGTATATTAAGAGGTTATATTGCGGTAGATGCTGTAGTCGGAAAGAAAACATATCGTTTTGTAAACACGCATTTAGAACCTTTTGACCCCGATGTCAAAATGGATCAAGCAGAGGAGCTCATGGGTCGTTTGGCTGGCGAAACTCTTCCTATTATTCTTGTCGGCGATCTCAACGCAGAGGCTCCGGATGATGTAGTGTATGAATACATAGTCAATGAGAATGACTATGTGGATTCTTGGACACGAAACAAAGTGCAAGGCAATAAGATCGGCAACACATCTGGGTACGAGTCTACATTGGATGATCCCTATGACACGCTCGAAAAACGCATCGACTTTATCCTGGTTAAGAGCCATGTCTGGGCCGGAGATTATCAGGATATAGGTCCAGTCATTGCTTTTGTCGTTGGTGATCAACGGAAGGACATGACGCCATCAGGTCTTTGGCCTTCGGACCATGCAGGAGTGATCGCAAGATTAAAAATCCCGACTTTTTAGCGTTTTATATTCCCTTGAAATTGGTTTGTCAAACACACTTAATACCGCACTTCTTTTGACGAAAGATATTAGGCCTTTTTCTCATTTGCTACCTATAACATGATTAAGAATCTACTCCTCCCGCTCTTTCGGCTTAAGTTCCATCCCGAGTTGCTGCATCAGAGTGAGCATATCTCCGACACCCCACAATTCAACCAATTTCCCCTCTGAGAATCTTCCTTCAAGCATACCGGTGTATTTAATCTTGTTGCCTGTGGGGGGAATACCCATAAACTCGCCCTCATGCGTTCCTGTCAAAGTCACTCGTAAAACAACCCTATCCCCCTCAGCGATCGTACTGTTTATCTCATGCTTAAAATCGGGAAATGCCACCAACAAAGGACGATTCGCTTGTTTGTGTTCCTCCAGGTTCCAGGATATTTCCCCCCAATGAGAGACATAATCTGTGGAACAGACCTCATCCCAGGCTGCATAATTCCCCTTATCTGTTTCTTCCATCATATAGCGGAATGAGGCCTTATTCTGCGCCTCAACCTCTGCCTGGGCTTTCATCTCTTCGCGCTCTGCCATCACCTCCTTGTCCTGGCAGCCGGCCACAAAGCATACAATCAGAGCTGACGTTAGTAATATACATAAATTCTTCATCCCATACCTCCGCAGTCAATATTTTGCACTATTCCCCGATATTGCCATCACCCACCAAAGCGTGATAGCAATATCGACAAACCTAAAATCAAATTTTATTTAATTCTCTACGTCAGCATAGTAAGAAAGGCCTTCGATTAACCAGAATTGTTTAAATTCCCTCTTTTCGATGAGGTCCACAAATTTTCGATAGAGTTCTCCACCCTCTTCGCCCATTTGATCCCACATTTTTGCGTTTGCCGCCCAGAAATCGGCCGCATCTTTGCCGAATCCCAACCCAAAGTAAAAAGGTCTTTTTGTACCCAGGCGTCCGGTATAGAAAAGCATTGCTTCAGCAATGTTTTTCTTCTCCATCAAGGCAATGCCTTCTTTTCCGAGTTTCAAATAATCAGCTTCTTTGTCCAAAGAAACATAAACGATATCCCATATCGCATATTTCATCTCTTCATCTTTAAGCCGTGGATTCTCCGGCACATAAGAATATGCGGGAAGATACTCGATGAAAAAATCCTTGTAAGAATTGGTCGAGGTTCTTATCACCTTCTCGAAATTCTGCGCCTTCTCTTCTCCCCATTTCTTCAACATTTCGCTCGAGGCATCATAAATGATTGTCGGAGATTGGTAGTCGTCGACTGGATAGACATAAAAATAATTGAAGTTTCCATCTCCCCAAACAGAAAACGAATAAGGATAATTCTGCTCCTTGCACAGGGCGATATAATCTTTCATCGCGGCCATATATTCATTGACCATGGGTGGTTTGACAGCGACCTCTCTCATCCAGATGAGTTGGGATTGTTGTTCCTCTTCTTCAGTCTGAGCCCAAGCCACCAAACCACAAAGAGCCACCAAAACAAAAACCATTAAAACAATTGAAGCTTTACCTCTCATAATATCCCTCCTTCTTTTGTATGTAGTTTAGATATGGATTCTATTCATCAGCCTCCTTCGACTTAGTCTTTCTCCTTCCTAGTCTTTCTTTCGCTTCACCTCGAAGCCGAGCTGCTCATGGAAGTCCAGTAAATCCGTTATTCCCCAATCCTCGACGATTCTGCCGTTCTCCACCTGATAGATCCCAAAGCCTCTTATCTCAACTCTTTTACCCGTGGCCGGAAAACCTTCGATGTCGCCTGTATGGGTTCCGCTGAATATACCCCGGAATACAAATTTATCACCTTTAACGATCAAATCCTGAACTTGAAGGTTCTGATCGGGAAACATGGTCATGCGTTCCTCCAAACCCTCGAACGCTTCCTCCAGGGATTCGGAGACCCCCATTCGGGGGTGATGGACAAAATCAGGGGAAAGGACCTCCTTTAGGGCCGCGACATCTCCTTTTGTCCATGCGTCGATGAAACGCTCAGCCAATGCCTTGTTCGCTTCTTCCAGTGCTGCCTGGGCTCTGAAATCTTCAAGCTCTGCCATCGCTTCCTTGTCCTGGCAACCGATCATAATGCATACAATCAAGGCTAAAGGTAAAACCATACAGAGTTTTTTCATTCAACCCCTCCATGAAATGTGATGCCCAAATTAAATATCAGCTGACACTGTATGTCAAGGAAAGTATAAATCACTCCACTACTCTACCATCGACTCCGTCTTCTGCACAAAAATCGTAACATTTGAATGAAAATTACTCCGATTGAGATTATCTAACTATCCAGATCGTTATTATGGATGCATCGAAATCTAAAATCATACAAATCTAAACTCTGTATTAACATTTATCACACACTGTTGACAGAATAGTATCATAATAGTACTATACTAATGCCCAGAAAAATTCGCCAACTAATCAAAGATCTTGAAATGGCTGGATTCATTAATCGAGGAGGCAAGGGAAGTCATCGCAATTTCACTCACTCCTCCGGTGTTGTCCTCACACTGTCGGGTCAACCTGGAGATGATGCCAAACCCTATCAAGAAAAACTGATCAAACAAAAAATTAAGGCTGCCCACCAATGAAAGAACGAGATAAATACTTAAAAATTGTCGAATGGTCGGACGAGGATAAATGTTATGTCGGATCTGTCCCGGGATGGATCGGAAAATGTTGTCATGGGACCGACGAAATGAAAGTCTACAAAGAGCTTTGTGACATCGTCGATGAATGGATAGATATCTATAAAAAAGAGGGGCGGTCCTTGCCTCCGCCCACAAATAAAAAATATTCGGGAAAATTTGTTTTGCGGACGGGTTCGGATCTCCATCAAGCGCTCACGATTAAAGCCTTGAACGCCGAGGAGAGCCTTAACACCTATGTCGTAAAAGCGCTCAAAAAAGTCATATCTGGCTAATATCAACTTGACTCAACACACATTTGAGAAAATCTTTGTGTTTCGTCGATTTCTACTCTCTTAAGCTTGCAGATGTATTCAGGGATATTTCCGATGTTAGATCCGGAAAAAGCGGCATTTATGGGGCAGATCCTGCAGTATTCGAAGTAAGAACAAAAAAGGCAGTTCTTCTTCCCCGATGAAAATTTACTTAGGGATAATTCCGAGTAGTTCCTGGAAATATGCGGATAGATCTTCTCATGGTAATGGGCAAAATCTGTTAAATGTCCGAAAAAGAATTTATCGTATTCCAAAGAAGATTCTTTTGCCTTAAAATAGTCGGGGAAAAGGAAGCAGCCCCATACATCTCCGTTCGGTGCCACCGCAAATCTGTCTTTTCCAGCAGCACAGAAGAAGCTCCCTCTTTTAATCCCTCTGAAATTTGCCACAGGACAGTTCCCTTCTATCTTGTGAAGCTCGGTGAGGAATTCCCTCAATTTTGTGAGCTCTCTCTTGTAATTCTCTATGGAATCCTCATTCCAGGGCTTAAGCGTCGAGAGCGAAAGATTGATCGTAGGCACTCCCAGGCTTAGGATGTATCTTATGGAGTCATACAGCATGTTGACTGTATCGGGTAGAAATACACTGTTCACCTCGACCTGAATATGGGGACAATCCAACAGCTTTTTAAGGGTGTTCTCTGTTTTCCTTGCACTTCCTTTTTTTCTTTGCCGGTCTTGGAGCAAACCATCAAAGCTCAGCTCGACCAGGAATAGATGGAAATTAAGGAAATTTAAAATATCATGTGAGCTTAAACTGCCATTGGTTGTCAAAGAGTATTTTCCCTCTTTTTGAGATTTGTGATTGAGTTCCTCGATCACCGCTATCGCTTTTTTTATCAAATTAAAAGCTAGCAAAGGCTCTCCTCCATAAAAGTTCAGGTCAAAACGATCCGTAAGAAAGGGGAAAAAAAAGACCAATGCCTCTTCCAGTATTTGTTCCGGCATGTATTCGTTGCCTTTTATCTGATAACAGTAGGAGCAGTCAAAATTGCAATCATCAGTCAAATACAGGGTGAGACTGGAAACTTTCATTGCGCGTTTGCTTTATGGAGACGGGCCTCTGGGGACTGGGTTGGGGACTGTGACTGGGACTGGGGACAGGCCTCAGGATCTCCTTGATAATAAATAAGTTAACTCAAATAATTCCCCGAAAAATCGGCTTAGAAGTACAATTTTGGTGCCAAAAACGATCATCTTAGCGGATTACGATTTATTGAGTGTCCCAAACCAGCTTGGCTATAGATTTTATCCTTAGACGCCTATTTTGCCCCCCAAAATTGTGCTTCTAAGACCTTATTTGGCCCCAAAAAGCGACTCAAGTTGCTGATAATAATAAAATTCTTGTGGCCTGACCCCAATTTGCAATTAAGCTACCTTATTATTAGAGAGCTTCCCGGACAGTGCATTCTGGGGAGCTCTTCGCCCCTGAACGCTGCCCCAATATAACTGACTGCCTTAATGTAGCTCTCCTTGAAATCTCCCTCCGGCAGATGACTCTCCGCCATCTGCAAAACCTCCAGGCATTTCATCAGTTCATCGGTTATCACAACTTTTTTGTTTTCATCCATCGGATTCCTCCCGAATTTTTATTGTTTCAATAAATCTTCTCCGATCTTTAAAAGCCTCAAAATTTCTGTCTATGTTTATATATTCACAGAAAATATGATGGCTTTTTTTTGCCATCGGTTTTGCAAAGAACGAATCGAGGTATCGGTAGGCTGTTTCCGGGTTGTCACTCCCGAAATAAATGGACGCCATTTTCAATGATTCGGTTAACAGGAATTCCTCGGGTGCGAGAAACCCGATCTCTGCGATCGTCGCCAACACTCTTTCTTTTTCATTTTTTTGGGCAGCGATCATACCGGCGTACAATAATGAATCGATCCTTAAATCGAGGGGAGCGTCCCGAAATTCTTGAAACACATCCAGGCTTTTCTCCAATTCTCCCATATAATAAAAAATCTCGCCCATTCGGAATCTAATAAGAAGCGAGGGGCTATTTCTATTCATAAGGTCGCAGACTGCCAATGCCTCCTCGAAATCCTTTTTCAGCATCAACATCTCCGCATAAGTCATGTTATCGATGCTTCCTGGATCCAACCAGAAGCTCTTTTCTTTGAATTGCAATGCCCTCTCAAAATCGTCCCTTTCTCCCGTTTTTCCAAATTGAACAAAATAAAAAGCCCCGACGGCAGAGTTCAATTGAGAGTCATTGGGATAGGCCTCGATTGCTGTTTTTGTCAGCTGATCGATTTCAAATTCTCGATCTTCACAGAAACCCACCTCCTTAATGAGACTCGTCAAGATCGATACAGTGAAGTATTCGGGGCATTCGACCGACAGATCTTCGGCTTTTTTCGTCATCTCTTCTGCCTTATCGATCCATCTTCTGTCGAAGTCCCAATTGAAGTTGATATAGTTCAGGTAACACTGGGCCAGCCCTAAAAAGGCGAGCCCAAAACTCCCATCGAGTTTGACCGCTTCGTTAAAAAAATGTATGGCCAGTTCATTGCTTTCTCTCGTATTTCCTCCCAGGAAGTACCGGCCTTGATGATAGAGTCTCCATGGTTTTTTTCGTCCCTCTCTGATGTTGTTCAGGATGAAATTGCCTTTTAAGTAATTATCGTACGCATCAGAGCTGTGAACAGGAGACACTGCGGACGCATCCAGGTACACTTCGTCTCCTCCCACACCCAGGTTTACATGGACTTTTGCACATAAAAGGCCCTGGACAG
>JASFPP010000208.1:0-6936 GCA_050115915.1 Candidatus Aminicenantota bacterium | reverse complement strand
ATTGGATGTTGATAAGGCCAAAGACATAGTCATTCAGGTAGCCGAAGGTCTCAAGGAGGCTCATGAGAAAGGAATTGTGCATCGCGATATAAAACCCGCCAATATAATGCTCACAAAGAAAGGGCAAGTCAAGATCACAGACTTCGGATTGGCTAAGCTATCATGGGGAGTTGATCTCACCAAAACCTCAACAATCATGGGGACTATGGCGTATATGTCTCCGGAACAAGCCAGGGGCGAAGAGGTCGATCACCGAACCGACATCTGGTCTCTGGGGGTCCTGCTGTTTGAGGTAACGACAGGACGTCTACCCTTTTGGGGGGGGCATGAAACAGCCGTGATGTACTCGATCCTCAATGAAGAACCCGACGATGTCAAAAAACTGTGTTCTGATTGTCCGGATATTCTTGCGGATGTGATCAATACCTGTTTACAGAAAGAAGCAGAAAAGCGGTTTGCGTCCCTGCAGGAGGTTTTGGATATTTTTAAGGGAGAAGCGCTGCCCGCTAAAGTGAGTGCGTCAAAAACAAAACATAATCTGCCTGTACAGCTAACCTCTTTCATCGGTAGAAGCAAAGAAATTGAAACCGTTTTTAGATTGCTTTCCGAGAATCGACTTCTGACATTGACCGGAGCCGGAGGTTGTGGCAAAACAAGGCTCGCTGTTGAAGCTGCAGGAACTCTTGTCGAAGACTATGAAGACGGTGTATGGTTTATTAATCTTGCACCGGTCACAGATCCGAACTTTCTTGCCACAGAAATAATGGAGATATTAGAAATAAAGGAAGAGCCAAACAAGGCGATCATCGACACTCTGATTGAACATACAAAAAACAAGTCACTCCTTATTATTTTGGATAATTGTGAACACCTGGTACAAGCATGTGCGGAAATCGCCAATAGATTTTTACAGTCTGTTAAGGGAATACAGATATTAGCAACCAGTCGTGAACCTTTGAATATTTCAGGAGAAGTTGTGTGGAGAGTCCCTTCGCTGTCTTTCCCGGAGAATGGTGTGAAAAAGGATATCGATGAAGCGCTTCGATATGAAGCGATAGTTTTGTTCACAGAAAGAGCACGTGCAGGCCATCCCGGATTCAGCCTTAATCCTCAAAACGTATCGCCTGTGATAAGGATCTGCCAGCGTCTTGCAGGGATTCCTCTGGCTATCGAACTTGCAGCAACGAGGATAAGGCATCTGGGTCCGGAGACCATCATGGAACGGCTTGAGGATCAGATTAAGGTTTTGGCTTCCTCCAGCAGAACGGCTCCCGAACGGCAACAAACCCTGCAAGCAACAATTGACTGGAGTTATAATCTTCTTTCAGAAGAGGAGCAGCGGCTGTTCAATCGGTTGTCAGTTTTTCTTGGTGATTTCAGCCTTAAAACAGTTGAAGAAATTTGTACGGATGACGAATTAAAAAAAGAAAATATTCTTCCTCTCCTTTGCCAACTGGTGGATAAATCTTTGGTTATTGTTGAAGACCGAGAAGATGAATCGGTACGTTACAGATGCCTTCAGCCTCTCCATCAATACAGTCTGCATAAACTCATCGACAGCGGAGAAGAAGCAAAATACAGAGACCGCCACCTGTCATACTATTTAAATATGGCAGAACATGCTTACCAGGAGCAATTCGAATCACCACTGAAATGGCTGAATAAGCTTGAACAGGAACACGATAACCTGGTCGCTGCATTGAGCTGGTCTTTTACTGAATCCAAAAACAAATTCATCCTGCTTGCAGGCTACCTGGGCTGGTTCTGGTTCCTGCATGGACATCTTTTACTGGGAAAAGTCTACCTGGAGAAAGCACTCTCTCAAGAGACCGCGAAATCCGAAGCATACGCACGGATTTCAGCTGAATTGGGAAGACTTCTATGGTTGGCAGCGGATCGATCCAGAGCTTTAAAAATTATCAAGGAAAGCCTTAGTATCTGGCGCCAGCATAAAAACCAATGGGAACAAGCCAAAGTACTGAGTTTGCTTGGCAGGCATGGGGCTTATATCAAAGACGATGAAATCCGATTGAAATACAATGAAGAAGGCCTGCAATTGGCAAGACAGGTTGGCGATCCTGCATTAACGAACAGGTGTCTTGCAGATTTATGCCAGAGTTTAATCTGTTTACAAAAGTTTGATAAGGCCAGGCCCTTTGTCGAAGAGTTGGTTATTTCCTCTGAAAAACTGGAACAGCCTTGGGAAATCGTGCTCTCACATCATTTCAGGGGTGATTGTTCCCTGGGTACGGGAAATTATATGGAGGCGGAAAAAGAATACGGTCAAGCTGTTAGTTCGGCATTAAAGTTCGAAAATACGTTGTATGTCGCGGTAGACCTCCAAGGTGTCGCTTTTGCTGTGTCCGGACAGTCAAGGTGGGCCAAATCGATCCGGTTGGATGCAGCCGCCAATAAGATATACCATCAGATAGGAGTGAAAATAGAGGGAGCAGCTTTTTTCTGGGACGAATTCATGGACACTTACATCGAAGGTGCAAGAAAACAGGCAGGAGAAGAATTGACCAGGAAATATGAAGAAGAGGGAAAAAACATGGAACTTGAAGCAGCTGTCGAATATGCGCTGGATTTTGACAAGGATTGAAGGATGCTAAGCAAAATAAACATGGATGCTAGAATTTTTAGGTGTAGATAAAATTCCTCACCCTCTAGAAGGATGCCGATCCTGGGCTAGCTGAGGTGGAGGATGCGAAGGAGAGACTGGCGGGATTACAGGAATGACATAAGTTATATAAGGGGGAGATTATGATAGTTCAAACAAAATTGGAGCAGAAAGAATGTCCTCATTGTTGGGGAAGAAAGATATGTGACTGCAAATCTTGTGGACAGAAAGTGTGGTATATAGAGTTCGGGGGAAAACGGATTAAATATTATGAGTCTTGTAGATGCAAGGTATGTGACGGAAAAGGAGTAGTCCTATTAGAACAATGAAGGAGGTAAAAATGAATAGAGCATTCATGAAACTAGCAGTTTTACTTGTATTAACGGTAGTGCCTTTTATGCTGGTAGCAAGCATTGGAGCATCTAACGACAGTCTGCAGTCGGCAAACAAGTGGCAATCTCCACCCGAAGATATAATGAAGGTGCTTCACGCACCTCAGCTCCCCTGGGTTTGGACAGCACCAACAGGTGAGTACTTGTTGCTCGCCGATCCTGTGCTCTATCCAGCTCTTAGCGAGCTAGCAGCACCGATGCACAAGCTGGCTGGAATCCGTGTCAATCCCGCCAACAACGGACGTCATGGCTTCCACGGGGGGACATCCCCGCGCCTGGTCCGGATCGATAATGGTGCCACAACACAGCTTGAACTGCCGATGAACGCAGAGATCTATGCCGTGGAATGGACTGTGGATGGCCAACGCTTTGCACTCACTGTCGGCTATCCCGATCGCATCGAGCTGTGGATTGGATCGGTAGAAGGCAAAATGAACAGGATCGAAGACATGGCTCTAAATCCTTTGATGGGTAACGCAGTAGCGTGGCTGCCGGATCAGAAACGTCTACTGGTCCGGCGCATCCCGCAACGAGGACCGGCACCCGAGCCACCGGTGATACCTGTGGGCCCAGAGATCATCGAAGGAGAAGGTGCCTCAGCCCGCTCCACTTACGAAGCACGTAATCTACTCGAGACGGCTTACGACGATGCTCTTTTCGATTACTATACCACCTCTGAACTGGCTATCATTGATCCGGCTACAGGCAAGGTGAATGTCGTTGGTGAACCTGCTCCCTACATCACAGCCGAGTTCTCACCGGATGGCAAGTATCTCCTTATCCAACGTCTGGTCGGTCCCTGGTCCCACGAGGTAGCGTATTGGCGCTTCGCCAGCGAGATCGCAGTGTGGAACGATAAGGGAGAGCTGGTTGCGAGCATCGCCTCTCTTCCTGTCGCTGATGAGGTTCCGGTCCACGGTGTGCCGTTGGGCCCGCGCTCGGTTTCTTGGCGTCCTACAGCCCCACATACGCTATACTGGATAGAGGCACTCGACGGCGGAAATCCCGTTGCCAAGGTGTCCCACCGCGACCGACTCATGTGCTTGGACGCGCCTTTCACAGCAAACCCCAAGGAGGTTTTCAGAGCTGAACACCGAATCCAGCCCTGGAGGAACGCCTGGGGTGCCGAAAGCGGAATGCTAATGCTCACGCAGCGTGAGCGAATACGCCGCTGGCGCTACGTCTGGCTCCTGGACGTTGACGAGGGAACATCACGCCTGTGGTTCGATCTAGACGAGGGCGACCGTTACGGAGATCCAGGCTATCCTCTGCTCCGTCCACTGCCCAATGGTCGCTGGGTATTACGCCAAAAGGAAAATGAAGTCTATTTCAGAGGAAGCGGCGCCACCGACCTGGGTGACAGGCCCTTCCTGGACCTTCGTCACCTTGAAACCGGTGAGTCCAAGCGACTGTTCCGTTGCGATCCTGAACGCTACGAGTACTTTGTGGCGTTTGCCGGTGACGAAGACCATTTTGTGTTGAGCTCCGAGTCCACAGTCGACGTACCCAATTACTATCTGGCTACCTTTGGCAAGGAGATTGAAGCAGCCGAAGGCGAGGCCACCAGGGCTTTGACTCGTAGACCAATCACACGCTTCGAGGACCCCACTCCAAGGCTAAGAGAGATCGAGAAACGCATTGTGCGTTACGAGCGCGAGGATGGTGTTCCCCTCAGCTTCCAGCTACTTCTTCCCCCAGACTACAAAAAGGGCACCCCATTACCCACAGTGCTCTATGCTTACCCTCTTGAGTACTCTGGTGTAACCACCGCCGGACAGGTCAGGGGTTCAGCCCAACGCTTTATGCGTATATACGGTGCTTCCCACCTCTATTTCCTGCTCCGGGATTACGCAGTGCTCGACCAGACAGCCATGCCAATGATCGGCGATCCCGAGACAACCTACGATACCTTCGTGCCACAGTTGGTGGCTGATGCGGAGGCCGCGGTGGCCAAAGCCGTCGAGATGGGAGTGACCGATCCTGAGCGGATCGGAATTATCGGTCACAGCCACGGCGGGCTCATGGTGGCGAACCTCCTCGCTCACACTGACTTGTTTCGGGCCGGCATTGCCCGTAGCGGTTCATACAATAAGACCACTCAGCCTTTTGGCTTCCAGTCCGAGCGTCGTTCCCTCTTCGAAGCAAGGGATGTCTATATCCAGGTCTCGCCGACTTTCTTCGCCGACCAGGTCAACGAACCAATCCTGATCATCCACGGTAATGACGACTCAAACCCGGGTACCCTAACGTTCCAGTCCGAAGTCTTTTTCGAAGCAGTACGCGGTTCGAGAGGCACCGCTCGGCTAGTGCTGCTGCCTTTCGAGGACCATGGCTACCGGGCACGAGAGAGTGTGGAACACGTGCTATGGGAGCAGCTTAGGTGGTTCGACAAGTACGTAAAGGGTGCTGGAAATGTAACACGCTAACGCTCCTACTTGGAATAAAGCCAATAGAGGCGTTACGCACTACCAATTCTCCGTAGGCTCCAGGACTTCCCCCCTCCAGATCGCGCTTCCTGAGCGATCTAGCAAAGATATCCAGGGTGGGAAAAGGGCTCGAAAGGTCCGGGATCCCGATTCATTGACATCTTTCAGCGGGGGAGGTATTCTCCTTACGTGAAAAGGGAAAAGAAAGAGGCAATCCGTTGACCCATAGACTACCGATCATTTCCATCGGCGTTTTGATACTGTTCTTATCCACCCTATTCGGTTGTGCGGCGAAACGAAAAAGTACACTGGAGATACCTGAAGGCTACACGGGAATTGTCGGCTGCGGTTCCCTGATCTACCTGCCGAGCATGGAATCGACACTGGATCATAAATATGAAGGGCCCATCCACGAGGTCCATGTCAAAGGTTACGAGCGGGTGTGGAGGCGCAGACGCTGGGGTCCCGAGCACAAAGCGCACATCATACGCGGTACAGAACGTGTTCCCATCCTCGGGGCCGTGGATCTCGATCTCTCTCCCAAGAAAAAGGGGAGGATCAATGGCATTCTGTATCTGTTGACCGACGAGGAGCTGCTCAAGGTTGACGAAAGGGAGCGGCATTATCGGAGAGTGGACGTGACCGACGAGATCGAGGAATTCCACTTCACGGGAGGGAAGGTCTATGTCTATGCACGCCTTCCCTCGTCTCTGCCCGCCTCTTCCGCAGACAAGGGAATTTACATTGTGCACAAGGCGTACTTCGACCTGGTGACCGCCGCTCGTGACAGCAGAGGAACGGCTTTTCGCGAGGAGTTCGATGGGACCACCAGGCCTTGCGAATATGAGATCGTGCCCTGGGAGAATATCGTCATGCCAGCACGGTTCTACAGCATTTGGAATTACTATCCTAATATCACCATAATATACGGAACAGTATCAGAAACAGACGCCAACAAAAAAGCTGCCGAACGGCTCAATAATGAATATCTTGGATTGAATTCTGACGTGATTAAGCCAGACACTGCTGTTACCGACAATGATTTAATTACAGAATGCGTTGTTCTCTTCGGACGGCCGGAAACCAATGAAATCACCAAACGTTTTAAGGATTCGTTTCCAATCAAGTTTAAACAGGATAACTTCTCCTATGATGGAATAGACTATACTAAAAATTCTCAGGGACTAGCACAGATTATTGAACATCCTCTTCAATCCAAGGGATATTTCATTTTATATGCAGGGCTCAGTCCAGAAGCAATGCTTCAACTAGGCGATCTTGAGTTATACGATTCTCCGAATTCTTTTGTAATCTACGATGGTGACAAAATATTGTGCTCAGGTGATTGGGAAGTTGATGCTGATCCCGGCCTCCCTGAGGTGGATGATGCGAGGGAAAGGCTGGAGGGACTGAAGAATTTGCCGTAAAATCGGGCTCCCTGTTGTGTAAATTCGCGTTTCTTATGTCTATTATGAAAAAAAGTAGTCAAAATTTGCGT
>JASFPP010000207.1:0-6954 GCA_050115915.1 Candidatus Aminicenantota bacterium | reverse complement strand
CGGTAGTCGAACTTTTCAACAGCCCTCATCAGTCCCAGATTGCCCTCCTGGATCAGATCGAGGAATGGCAATCCTCTGTTCTGGTATTTTTTTGCGATGGAAACGACGAGCCTTAAGTTTGCAGCGACCATTTTTTGTTTGGCTCGATCTCTGACCTCGATCCCTTTTTCGATGTCTCTTAAAGCTGTACGCAGATGCTGTGGCTTCAGACCGGTTTCTTTCCGGGATCGATCCACATCTTTTTTGAGTTCTGTTCTCTGTGTTTTCAACCTATCCTTATCTGCAGAATTCACTTTTTCCTCGAGTTGGGAATCGAGTCTTTCAAGATGTCGCTCAAGGGCATCGGCTGATCTTAATCCGTCGTAAATCTTATCGATGATCCGGTCCATCCGCAACGGGCGAATATTGAGATCTTCGATATGTTGTTTCATCCGGATAAGATGTCGTCCTCTCTCGATGGCGTGCTTTTTTGAATTGGGAATGCTGTTTAATCGTTCACCGATCTTGTCTATTCTTCTGATCTTTGCGAGAAGTAAACGTTTCCTTTTTTCCAGCTCCTTGGAACTCTCCCCATCTCCGTCATCGTCAAACATCCCTCGGATGATCTCAGGATTCTCTTTGATCTTCGATCCTATCTCTGATACTTCTTTATGGATAAGCAGAGTTTTATAGACCACATTCTGAATAGCTCTTTGGCCTCTTTCGAATTCTTTGGCGATCGCGATTTCCTCATCCTTGCCGAGAAGTTTGATATTCCCCATTTCCCTTAAGTAGAGTTTGACCACATCTGTGGTGGCTTCCAGCTCAGGGGTTGTTTCGGAAGCCATATATCTGAAATGTTCTTCTGAGGACAATTCTCATCTCCCACATATAAGAATATTAACATATTATAAACTCTTATAATCGCCTTTTCGTTTCAATTCTGAAAAAATTTCAACCTGTTTTTTATTAGATCTGCAAACCTTGGTATAATTCTGTGGGGAATGACCAATGAAAAAAATCATATACACACCCATAGGAATTATTCGGACGCCTTTCATAGAGCCCGAAGGAACGCCCATACAAGCTTCAGGAGCAGGGGGAGTTAACGGAAAAGTTGAAATCTTTCCCGAGTATTCGGTGGGATTACAGGACTTGGAAGACTTCTCTCATATTATCCTGATATATCACTTTCATCTAGCAAAAGCTTCTCAGCTATTGGCTAAGCCATTTTTAGACGATGTGGAACATGGGATTTTTGCTATCCGCGGGCCGACCAGGCCCAATCCTATCGGAATTTCTACAGTCCGATTAGATAATATTGAAGATAATGTCCTTTCTGTTATAGATGTTGATATCGTTGATCGAACACCCCTTTTGGATATTAAACCCTATGTTCCTGAATTCGATCATAGAGAAGTCAGCAAAGTCGGATGGCTCAAAAAGAAAATCGACAAACTTCCGCATTCAAAAGATGATGGAAGATTCTCCAGAAAGTGAGATAAATATTCGCTCTCTGAAGTACACATACAAAAAATAGTCTTTCTTGATTCTGGTTATTATTTTTTCTCGGGTGCAACGGAGAGGATCTTTTGAATAAGCTCTTCATCCTCGGGGAGCTGTCCGACCTTCGGAAGCCTGGGCAGGAGAATCGCCCAGTTGTAATCCATGGCAAAAACTTTTTTAAAGAGGGGCAAGCTTTTCTCCACGTTTCCTGTCGCTGCAAGAGTGACAGCCGGCCAGAAGATCATTTCTGCATTTTCAGGATACATTTCCATGGCCTTCGTGTATGCTTTCATGGCTTCCTCAACCTTGTTTTCCGTCAGGTATTCATCTCCCATATTCATGTGATTGTAGGCCTTGTTCAGCATAAGGAGCCTTCGCAGTTCTTGGACAGGAGTAGGATGGTCTTCGATACGTAGATCATAAAGCCTGTCTTTCCACCAGACACCCGAGCTCTCTCCCTTTAAAACAATGAGCGCCGCAGACTGCTTGCCCCTGATGTCACCGCCCTCTGCTTCAGCCGCTTCCAAAGCTGCCAATAACCTATCCGCTAATTCCCCTTTCGTATTTTGATAGGCCTTGGCCATTGCATCCCAGACTGTGTTTTTAAGCATCAGATTGGCCTGACATGTGAAGCTGTCTCCCAAATAATGACCCGCTTCCGGGATGCAGTTTTTCCCTGTGTGGGCAGCGACTCTTCCCTTTGCGTCAACTATAGCAACCTGCCGAACATCTTCGTTTTTATCCGTCCCGACGAGCGCAGCCAGCGTATCTTCAGCACTCTTCCCTGCCCGCATGAGCTCCAACCCCAAAGGGCCGTAGGATACCTCGACAAATGATTGTGTGGCAACCGCTCCCACACCAGCCTCAACCCATGGGACGATGGGGCCGACCGAGAACCAGTGGGATTGGACCGCTACTCCCAACTGTCCTGTCTCTTCGTCAAAAGCCACAATGGAATACGTATGAATGGGGCGTATACGTTGTTGGCTCATACAGAGGGATGAAACGATCAATCCAAGTACTAATCCTAAGCATTTTTTTCTCATAATAAACCTCCTCCGCTTTTCCTGAACTGTCCAGGTAGTGAATATCATAGCGAATGGTCTCAGTCAACAATAGACCTCAAATCTTCCCTGTGATAAAAAAATCGGACTTGCTAGAGTTTCAACATAAAGGTTTACAGATCCGAGCGTTAACGAATTGGCTGTCTGGTCGGATAAATGATTTAATCGGCAGGGGCCACTACAAGGCGTTGGCTGGAAGCGCTGACCGTACCAAAAGCGTTATGCCTTTATCCAAAGGCTTTTTTTATTCGGAAGGCTTCGCAAGCACCACTATGCAGGTAAGCGTGATCACCAGGCCCGTGATCAGAAGCGGCAGCCGAGATCCGCTCCGGATAAAACCTATAGCGCCATAAATCGCCACGGCGTTTCCAATAAAGTTGAGCACTAGGCCCCAAACACGGAGGGGCCACGGACCGATCTTTTTATCAAGGTTAATCATCACGCAATCCTGATCATGATTTTCTCTTCAGAATATGCGACAATATTTATTCATATTCAGAGCTATTTTATCCATAAGCCAAGACGATTGAATACATAGATAATCGCAATGCAATTAAGGAGTGTGATCTGAAGAAGGATCCCTAGATTCCAAATGTAGGACTTGCTCCGGTTTTCTCCGAGGACTCGACGGTCATTGAAA
Source organism: Candidatus Aminicenantota bacterium (assembly GCA_050115915.1). Classification (GTDB taxonomy): domain Bacteria; phylum Acidobacteriota; class Aminicenantia; order Aminicenantales; family Aminicenantaceae; genus WTAW01. The sequence continues at coordinate 3,765 of JASFPP010000207.1, read as the reverse complement.
AGTAGATAAAAAGACCAGCCCACAATATTATTCGTTAGAGACAGAAATGCTCCAATCGCGATCACGAGCCATATGGGCCGTGGATACCAGACAGCGAGAAATCCGATCTGAGGGAGTAGTGCACAAAGGCGCCATCGCCATGATTTAGTGTCTGGCTTCCAGCCAAACGCTTCATGGATAGCCATAGCACAGGCCAGACTCATCCCTACAGTGGTTGTGATAGGAACAGCCAGAAAACCCAAATAGAACAGAACCTGTGACCATATCGGGCCTAAAAGCGGCATGAGAGCTTGCGAGAGCTCAGGGGCAGTTTCTGGATGTAATCCCTGTTTATGAAGGGTACCTGCAAAAACTCCCATCACGAGAAAATTGACGACAACAAAGGGGAGGAACAGTCCCACTGAGATGTCGAATCGAGCCTGGGATTCGTGTTTTTTCCCCCAACCCCGCGCCAATCCTGCGTAGTGAAACAGAACCCAATCCATGACTCCAATGGCGGCTGCAGATGTGGCCACGAACAAATCCAATCCTTCCACTCCGGATGGAAGCCAGGGAATGAACATTCCTTTGAAGAGAGCACTCCAATTAATTCCAACCAGGATGAGGCATGCCCCGAAACAGAGAAGCATGAGTCCTATGCTCAACTTCATGAAGTTCTCCACGAGAGTTATGCCCTTGCGGCCGCGTCTCCCATAACTGAGGATCAACCCGCTGGTTATGGCCATGTAGACGCTCCAATTGATCTGTCGTGGGAAATGAAATCCGAGAATCGGTGTTAAAGATTCAATAAGATGTGTGCCTAGACTGTACTGACCGTAATTGAAGATGACGGCAACCGCTCCTGTTCCGATCAGGGCCGTCATCAGGGATCCCACAATCCATCCGTGGTAGCGGTTCTGAATCGGGATGACACGAAAACCTCCGCGGCATGTGAAGCGTGCCATAGCCGCCATCATGAACAGCCCCAACCCCATGGACACCCAAATCAGCCACATGGTTCTGTACCCGAACATTGCACCGGATAGCATTGCCGCAGTCAGAGTTCCTGCTCCTAGAGTTAACGCGCTATCCATAAATCCGGGCCCACTCAGCTTGAGATGACCCCAGAACCGCAAAACGTAAGATTTTTTTGATAGACGCTCCAATTGATGGACTTCAGCCTCCAGGACCTCCTCGGGGATCTCTTCAGTGATAGGGTAGCGGAATCGGGTCTCTTCTTTTATATCCATGAATCCCCAGAATTTTTTCACATGCAGAGAGGATTGTCAAAGCCCCTACTACCCTTCTCACAGTTGTCTCTATATCCCAGTTCAACCACTCAATAACGCACTCTGACTTTTCGCCATCGTACCTGATTTTTGTTTTAAAAAATTCCATATTTATGTAAACTATTACGTAAAAAAATGGATTTTATTAAAGAACTCGGATATTTAGCCATTGCCACAAGAATGAAACGGCTCACAGACCTGTTTATGCGTGGGGCCATCGATGTCTATCAATCTTTTGACATCGATTTTGAGCCTCGCTGGTTCGCTCTATTCTATCTCCTTCATTCCCGGGGAGAGGCCCTCTCCATCTCAGAGATTTCTCAGTCGCTTTTAATGTCTCATCCAGCAGTCATCCAGATCTCTCAGATGCTCGTCAAAAAGAATTTGATCGAATCCTTCCAGGATGAAGGAGACCGCAGGATAAGACGTCTCCGTTTGACGGATAAGGGAAGAGAGATGGCGTCCGCACTCCAGCCCATATGGAATGATTTCGAGATCGCTACGGCCAAGATGTTTGAAGGCGCAGGCATCGATATGCTGGATGTCGTTCAGAGGATCGAGAGAGAACTGAGAAAAGAGAGCATATCAGAGAGAATCACCAAACAAGTCAAGGATAGGCAGTACCGTTCGGTAAAGATCCTGGACTATTCAGAGGAATTTAAAGACTATTTTAAAACCCTGAACATTGAATGGTTAGAAAAGTACTTCGAGGTCGAGAAAAGAGACCTCGAAGTACTGATGAATCCAAAAGCGGAGATATTGCGCAAAGGAGGATTTATTTTTTTTGCGAGAGTTGCAGGAAAGATCGTTGGAACGGGGGCCCTTTTATTGGTGGATAGCGAGACATTTGAAATTGCAAAAATGGCGGTCACAGAACGGGCACAGAGAAAGCAGGCGGGAAAGCGTATTTTGGATGCTCTTATTCAAAAGGCAAAGGCAGAGGGAGCGAAGCGGATTGTCTTGAAGACAGATAATAAGCTATGGGCTGCTGTAAACCTCTATCGCAAAGCGGGTTTTAAAATCACTGTGGGTGAAAAAGTTAAAACAACAGGCATCTATGAGAGAGAAAAATGCGGCATCATCATGAAGCTCGATCTTGAGTAAAATTGAGAATTTTCTTTTTTTTGCAACGAATATGTAAGAGGCTACGTATTATATTACAAACTAAATCAACTGGAGGTCTCCAATGATCGAAAAATCGGCAATGAATTTGAGGTTTATTTTGATTTGGAGCGTGTTTTTGATCGTATTCCTGAGCATTCCTTCCTTTAGTTTGGATGTAGCGGATGATGGGCAAGAGGCAACGCTCGATGGTGCGACTAAAACCGATGTGGCAGAGAGCATCAGCAAGCTGCTTGTTGATAAATATATTTTCCTCGAGACGGCAGAAAAGATGCAGGCTCTTGTCGAGACAAAGCTCAAGGAAGGGAAGTATGACAGCGTGAAGAGCGTTGATGAGTTTGCGCGTGTTCTGACCGAAGATCTCAGAAGTGTGAGTAAAGACAAACATATTCGTGTCATCCATAATCCGGATTTGATCAGGCGAATAAGGATTCGAGAGGGTAAAAGCGAGGAGGAGCGTAAAAAGGAGCGAGAAAAAACCATAGAGGGAGAGCGCCAGAGAAATTTTGGGTTTCAGAAGATGGAGCTCCTGGAAGGAAATATCGGTTATCTGGACCTTCGGTATTTTTCGGGCGTAAAACCGTCCGGTGAAACCGCTGTGGCAGCCATGAATTTTTTGTCGAACGCCAACGCTATCATCATCGACCTTCGAAAAAATGGTGGCGGAAATCCGTCCATGATCCAGCTTTTGAGCAGCTATTTTCTGGACGATTACACTCATCTGAACAGTTTCGAGAACCGGGGGGAAGATACGTTGCAGCAGTTTTGGACGCTTCCTTATGTGCCCGGTCGCAAGATGTACGAGACAGATCTTTATGTGCTGACTAGCCGGAGAACATTTTCCGGTGCTGAAGAATTTACTTACAACATGAAAAATTTAGAGAGGGCCACTATCATCGGGGAGACGACGGGCGGTGGTGCCCATCCCGGAGGATTCGAGATTGCAACGCGTGACTTTTTGGTATGGATTCCTACAGGAAGGGCAGTCAATCCCATAACGAAGACGAACTGGGAAGGCACGGGCATCGAGCCTCACATCTCCGTTCCCCAGGAGGATGCTCTCGATAAGGCCCATGGCATGGCCCTGGAAAAACTGATCGAAAAAACTGATGATGCGAGGAGAAAAACAGCCTTGAGTTGGGCCCTCGATGGATTGAAGGCCAAAACAGATCCAATCAAAATCGATCTTTTGGTTTTGAAAAAATACACGGGAAAATACACACGAGGGGAAATAAAGCTAGAGGATGGCCAACTTTACTTCGACACAGGCTCCACAAAAATGACCCTTATTCCTTTAACAGAAACGTATTTCATTCTGGAGGGGCAGTCCGATGTGCGTGTGGAGTTCGTGCAGGATCATTCAACGGAAGGGTAT
>JASFPP010000206.1:0-6971 GCA_050115915.1 Candidatus Aminicenantota bacterium | reverse complement strand
AAACGCTTGATGGAGCGTGACGCCATCAATCGTCAGGATGCACTCAAAAAAATCCAAAGCCAGATGGATCCGGAAGAGAAGGCCGAATTCGCCGACTATCGCATCGACACTTCTGGAGACATCCAAAACACGATAGAGCAGACAGAGATCGTCTTCAGAAATCTCATGATGGATTATGAACTTTTATACAGAAGATGATTTCAGGATGGCAACAAGGAGCGGGATCATGATCTCGTGGTGTCCGATAAAGTAAAATCCGTCTTTTTTATTCTTCAACGGTCTTCGAACGACGTTCTCACTGGGACGATAGTGGAGATTAAAATCGAACACCGCCGTCGAAAATTTATCGAGAGATTTGCCCCTGTTCCTGACAGAAGACACCGCTTTGAGGAAGACTTCGGGTAAAACGACTGCAGACCCGATATTGATAAACACACCTCCCCCCTCCAGCTTTTCGACCAAGGCACAGAACAGAAAAAAATCATGCAGTGAGGTTTTGCCCACAGCGGCTCCGTCGACTTCAGGATGGCAATGAATAATATCCGTTCCCAAGGCGACATGAACGGTCACCGGAATACCGAGTTCATAGGCACAAGACAACAAGCTGAGGTCCTTGAACGAAAAATCGGATGCTGAGATCATCGCACCGACAGACTCTCCCAATCCCAATTTTTTCCTCGATCCCTTGGCAATCGCCCTGTTCAGTATCTCCCCTGTCTCCTTGGCCATTCCAAAACGTCCGTCCTTGATCTGGGCAGATACATCCTCGGAGGTTTGGCCTGCATAAGCGATCTCGAAGTCATGAATGATCCCTGCCCCATTGAGAGCCAGGGCACTTATCCAGCCCGATCTCATGAGATCGATGATAAGTGGATTCAGCCCTACCTTTATCACGTGTGCGCCCATGGCAAAGATGATCGGTTTATTCCCCGCTTTGGCCGCTTTTACTTTTTTTGCAAAATTCTTAAAATCTTTGCCGGCTAAAATATCGGGCAGGCTATCGACAAAACTCGAGATCGTTTCATCCCCGGTGAGGACCTTTCCAAACTGCTGTGTGTCGACCTTACTTTTTCTCTTTTTGAGGGAATAAGTCTTGATTCTTTCTGGAGAAAGAGGCTTTGTCTTATACTTTGTCATGAGTTTCCCTCCACATGAGAAGATCGAAAAATTCTGAAAAGAACAAGACGAGAGAGACTAAAAAGATGAGTCGTGTAGTCCCAGGATTACACAAGTTAAGTGAGGTTTTTGAGATCTTGGCCGGGCCTAAATTTGATCCGTTTCCCCTTTTTTATCTTGATCTGTTTTTTTCTCCGGATATCCCGTCCATATCCGGTTTTCTTATCCACAACTTTTAAGCTGGCAAATCCTCTGATCTCGATTTTTTCATCGTTGATAAGAGCCTCTTTGAGAGAGGCCAGGATCGTTTCGACAATGAGTAATGATTTAGCCCTGCTGAATTCAGATTTTTCTTCGATAGCGAGGGCAATATCATTCTTGATCATCCGAATCTCCTTTGCCCTATAATATTTAATTTATTGAAAATAAAAAGTCAACAGGTTTTTTTTATTCAAAAAAATAGCGTGCCCACGATGAATTCAAAAAGGGAAATCTATGTGGGAACGCATTGGTAATATCTTTATTTTGCCCCAAATGTTGTATTCACATCCACCTCGCCTTCCGGAAAGTGCCACTGTTTCTCTGGCTTGGTCAATTCAGAGACTGGTGTCTGATTTGAGGGATTATTCCCTATCATTTTATATATCCCAAAGCCCGCAACCTTTCTTTCAATTCCTCGTCGATAATAGCCTTCTCCTGAACCTTCCTCTCTTTGCTTTCACTCATCATCACATCCAAACGATGCAAGAGCTCTTGAGTGACGATTCTCTTGTTATGGCTTAAATTTTCCTCTTCTAGAGGATCGTTCTCAAGATGATAAAGCTCGAGCTTTTCGGGTGTAGCAGGTGGAGGGATAAAATAAGTCCTATCTTCTTCTGAAAACGGATGATTCAGAATAAGCTTGTACGAGCCGTTGTTGATCGATATTTTTTCCGGCACATGCGGGAATCCATCAGGGCCCAAATAGCTGAGAAACTCCCTGTCTCCTTTATCCTTACCGTTTATCAATCGAATGAGGGAGTCACCATCCATTTCCGATTCGGAATTTTCGATCTCCAGTACATCCAAGACAGTGGGAACGATATCGATCAATCGGACAATATTATCGATCTGTTCGCCACGAAATCTTGAATCCGGGAACTTGATAACCAAGGGTATTTTTATCAACTCATTGTAGAGAGAGTGGGAGTGTTCCCATCCCCGATGCTCGTAGAACTCTTCTCCGTGATCTGAAGTAAAAATGATCATAGTTCTATCATATAAATCCAGTTCTTTAAGTTTTTTAATCAAGGGCCCAATCAAATATTCATCTGTGTATCTTATTCCCCCATCATAAAGAGATATAACGGCCTCTCGGTCCTCCGCGTCAATCTCCCTAAATTTATTTCTCTGTGTGCCAAAGACCTTTTTCAAAAATTCAGGCTTATCGTCTATCCCTCTCTCTAAAAACAGATCATCAAAAGGAGGAGGAGGAATGTAGGGGCCATGAACCTGATAGGTGTGTAAAAAGAGGAAGAAATTTTTATTTCCGTTCTTATCAATCCATCTGGCAGTTCGCTTAAAAAGACGCTCAGCTGCGTGTTTCTCATATATCGTTCCTTTGCTCTCACCATAAGAATCAAACCCTTTGGACAGGCCGAATCTAGCGCTAACTTTTCCTCCCCCTGTGAAGGCTGTGCTGAAAACACTATTCTTCCTGAGTAAATCTGCCAAAGAAATCAACGATGACGGCATTCTGTTATCAAGATCATTCACGCCATGATTGAGAGCGTTCAGAGAAGTAAGCATGGAGACATGGCTGGGTAGAGTCCACGGTGAATCACAGAAGGTGTTAAGAAACAAAACACCATCTTCAGCCAGCTCGTCAACATGAGAACTCGTATTTCTTTTGTATCCATAACAACCAAGGTGGTCTGCTCTGAGAGTATCTATGGAAATCAATATCACATTTGTCCCTTTGTCCGGCTTCTTGAAAATGACAGGATTAAACCAGAATGAAAGATCATTTCGCAAGTCAGGGTATTTGCTTAAAAAGTCTCTGTCTGGCGGAAATCCCTCTGTGATAAAGGAAATTTTCACTTCTTTTCCGTGAAAACTGGATAAATCTATACCTTCATGGAAAATTCGTTGTTTTGTTTTTTGCAACCACGGATCCAAATATCTGGAAAAAAGGACTGTTTTTTCATCCTGATTTTCCACTTGGACAACAAAATTTACTCCATCTCCGTGTTCATCATACGCGCGGTCTAAGAGTCCATATCCAAATTCCAGAACAGACGATTCAGGAATTTTCAAATGAAATTCGAACACGCTTTTTGGGGGAGCAAAGACTGCGTTTATGGATTGCCCATACGCCTTATCTGTAACAACGAGTTTTTTCTTTATCAGATAAGGATTGTTTCCGATTCCTGAGTCATGTATTTCTGCCTGGCCGCTGTATTCCCATACAGGAAGAAGAGTGTTTTTTGCAGGGTTCTCCAGAATAACTGCATGGGTGATGAATTCTCCCTTTATTTTCAACGGATAAGTCCCCTCAAGGACACGTGTTTCGAAAATTTGAGAACTCCATTCCAAATTAGGGATCGGCCTTTCTTCGATCCTTTTTTCACCTAGCCAGAGCGCGATGGAAGAATTTTTACGTTTCGGTCGACCAATAATCTCAATCTGTTTTTTCCCTGAAAACTCAAAGGCGATCTCTTTTTCCAGGTTCTGACCTGATCCTTCAGAACGGATGGGGACAATCAGTCTATCCGCAGGTTCTTGATAATACGACGCTTTAAACTTTATACCCGTTTTCCGCTCAATCTCGTCTGCACCGGAGATGATCAGGATGTCATTTAAGGCCTTTATTCTAATCTTATCTATAGAGAGAGATCCCTGTGTCTCCTGCTTTCTAGAATTGTATTTACTATGGACAAGCTTTAATGTGTGTGTCCCCAAATTTACTTTTTTAACAAGACGATAGGGTTTATAGCTCCGTATTTTCAGTGTGTCGATCTTCTGATCGTCAAGAAAAACAACCAAATCGATGCAATGGCTATTTAATTCTTCGCTAGCTGCGAATATCTCGAAAATAACGTCGCCACGCGGAAGAACGATGTCTCTATCAATAGACTCTCCATGAGATAGAACAATTCCACTTCCCTTCCTTTTAGCCGGATAGAGTTTTCTTGGAAGAATTTCCATTTCGCTCTTTATTAAACTCCAGGACATGGAATCACCAAAAGAGCTTGTGGAGAACGCGATCTCCTCCCCATCCTTAAACAAACACATCCCAATCGGTTCTGTTGTCACTGGCTGCGTCAACACAGGAAACTGCGTCGAAACGGCCCAATACTCTTTTTCATTAAATCGTAAGGACGTGAATTCTTCTCTCGACCAAAACTCTTCGATCTCGGCAAAGTTTTTTTCCAACTGGATCAACGGAGATGAAATTATATTTTTATTATCTAAATGATCGATAAATCGATAGAACTCAAACTTTTCTCCCTCGTTCACGCAGCCATTCGTCAGAAAAAACGCACAGATCATAAGAATGGTTACACACTTGGTGAATACTTTTGTCATCGGATCAGTTCTCATTTCGCTTATAGCACAGCCAATATTGGGCGTCAACACAGAGGGATTATTCTTCGGCCCCCATAAAGTCTAATAATACTTTTGTTAGACGAATTTTTTCCAGATAGCTTATTGACTTGGTTAGAGTGCCTATCTATAATGAAATCAAGGTGAAAAGATTCGTTCTCCCCGTAATTCTGGGTGTGTTTCTGACAACTCTCGGCTACGGGTCTATCATTAAAATTACAGTCGATGCTCCTATCCATCCCATCTCTTCCGAATACATCCTCAAGGCCTTAGAAAAAGCAGACAAAGAAAACGCAAGTCTCATCATTATCGCTATAAACACCCCAGGAGGTTTGGATACATCGATGAGAGAGATCATCGAAAAGATCCTCGCTACAGAAACCCCTGTTGTCGCTTATGTGAGTCCCAGTGGCGCACGGGCTGCATCTGCAGGATTTTTTATTGGTGTTGCTTGTGATCTTTTTGTGATGGCCCCTGGGACAAACACGGGTGCTGCTCATCCTGTTGGGGTTTCTATCACAGGGCAGCAGATGGATGAGACGATGTCGGATAAGGTCACCCACGACGCCGCGTCATACATCAAGTCCATATCAGAAAAAAGAGGCCGGAACGAAAAGATGGCTGAAGCCGCTGTGAGAGAGAGCCTCTCCTACACGGAACAGGAGGCTCTCGAGGGGGGCCTTATCGATCTGGTCGCCAAAGACGAACAGGAGATCATCGACTTTTTCCACGGGAAAACGATCCAAAAATTCGATGGCGAAGAGACCGTACTTGACCTCGAAGGCCAAGAGATCGTCGACCTGCCCATGACGGCCAGACAAAAGTTCCTTCTCACCATTTCCAACCCTAACTTGGCTTATATTCTTCTCATGCTGGGATTGCTGGGGCTTTATTTCGAGTTCTCGAATCCTGGAGCGATCCTTCCTGGAGTGCTGGGGGGAATATGCCTTCTTCTCGCTATCTTTTCCTTCCAGATCTTGCCCATCAATTATGTCGGATTGATCTTGATCCTGCTTTCTATAGGTTTATTTATTCTTGAGCTCAAGATTCAAAGTTATGGCATTTTATCTGTAGGAGGAATCCTGGCCATGGTCATAGGGTCCATTATGCTTATCGACGCCCCAATCCCTGAATTACGCCCGAGCCTCAGCTTTATCATCCCTGTGGCGATCGGACTTTCCTTGATCTTTTTGTTTTTGATCATACTGGCCGTGCGCGCCCATATGAGGAAAGCGGCCACAGGAAAAGAAGGTCTTATCGGCGAAATTGGCACAACTCGAACCGAACTCAATCCAGAGGGAAAGGTCTTTGTCCACGGGGAAATCTGGGATGCGGAAGCCCAGGAAGACATCCCTAAAGATGTCAATGTGAAGGTTATTGAAGTTCTCGGGAACTTAAAGCTCAAAGTCACCAAGGTGTAGACATTTCCGATAGCTCTTTATCTATTCTTGTGGTATAAAAACAAGCAAGAGGATAAAAATTAAAATAAACTTGGGAGTCTAGGAAACGAGAGATCTCCTTAACTCCCCAATGAGGAGGCAAAATGATAACTTTTCCAGTCATCGTCGTTGCCCTCATCGTTCTCTATCTCTTGAATGCGATCAAAATTTTGAGGGAATATGAAAGGGGTGTCATCTTCCGTCTTGGCCGGGTGCTGCCCAAACCCAAAGGCCCGGGTTTAATCTTTGTCTTTCCTCCGATCGATAGAATGGTGAGAGTCAGTCTGCGTATCGTGGTTATGGACATCCCGCCTCAAGATGTTATCACCAAGGACAACGTATCCGTCAAGGTCAATGCCGTGGTGTATTTCCGGGTCATGGAACCCCAAAAGGCGGTCTTAGAAGTCCAGGACTTTGTTTTCGCCACATCCCAGCTTGCCCAGACAACATTGAGAAGTGTTCTTGGAGAAGTCGACCTCGACGAACTTCTTTCAGAAAGAGAAAAATTAAATCTCCAACTCCAAGAGATCATCGATAAACACACAGACCCCTGGGGGATCAAAGTCCAGCTCGTCGAGATGAAACATGTCGACCTCCCGGAGAATATGGTTAGGGCCATCGCTAAACAGGCAGAGGCAGAACGAGAAAGAAGAGCCAAGGTCATCCACGCTGAAGGAGAGTATCAGGCCGCTGATAAGCTCAAACAGGCTGCGGATGTGATCTCGGGAAACCCTCAAGCTCTCCAACTTAGATTTTTAGGAACCCTTACAGAAGTGGCTACCGAAAAAAATTCAACGATTATATTCCCCTTACCTATTGACTTGATCAAGG
>JASFPP010000205.1:0-6983 GCA_050115915.1 Candidatus Aminicenantota bacterium | reverse complement strand
GTGATCGCTGCCTCGAAAGAGGTCGGCTCGGCTATCTTTTTCGCCATCCTGATCATAGTGATCGCCTTTATTCCTGTTTTTTCACTGACGGGCCAAGCGGGCAAATTGTTTTCTCCCCTGGCGTTCACCAAAACATTCGCCATGTTCGGTTCAGCACTCCTCGCCATCACTCTCATCCCTGTTCTGAGTGCACTTTTGCTGAGGGGTAAGATCCGCACGCCCGAGAGAAATATTTTGAGCCGGATTTTGATGCGGCTCTATGAGCCGGTACTCCGCTTTTCGTTGAAGTACAAGATCGTCGTTCTCTTAGTCGCACTTCTGATCCTGGCCAGTGCTATTATTCCCCTGCAATCCATTAAGAGTGAATTTATGCCTCCATTGAATGAGGGGGATCTGTTGTTCATGCCGGTTCTGCTGCCCGGTGCCTCACTCACACAGGTGATGGAAGTGATGAAAAAACAGGATTTGATCCTGAAATCCTTTCCCGAGGTTGACCTGGTCGTAGGGAAATTAGGGAGAGCGGAGACACCGACAGATCCTGCTCCAGTAGGCATGATAGAGACTGTCGTGAAATTGAAACCGGAGGAACATTGGAGAGAGGGGATGACCCGGCAGAAATTGATCAACGCCATGGACAATGCGTTGAAAATCCCCGGAGTGAGCAACATATGGACACAGCCCATCCGTAACCGGATCGATATGCTGGCCACTGGCATCCAGACACCTGTAGGCGTAAAGGTATTCGGAGAAGACCTAAAGACCATTGAAAGTATCGGGATCCAGGTCGAAAGTATCGTCAGGGAAATTCCGGGGGCAAGAAATCCCTATGCGGAGAGGATCGGCAACAAACCCTACATCGAGATAGAGATCGACAGGGAAGAAGCGGCTCGTTATGGCGTGAGAGTTGGAGATATTCAACATCTCATTATGACAGCCATCGGCGGGATGAATGTCACAACCACGGTCGAAGGCAGAGAGCGCTATCCGGTCCGTATCCGGTATCCCCGGGAACTCAGGGATAGCGTGGATCGTTTAGAAAGGGTCTATATTCCTACTCCAGGTGGTGCACAGATCCCGCTCAGTCAGGTCGCATCTGTGATGAAAGTGGAAGGGCCGGCGAAGATTTCGGGTGAAAACACGCTTCCCTATGTCCGCGTGTTTATCGATGTCGATACAGATGAGGTGGGTGTCGTCGATTTTGTCCGGCAGGCGCAGAGGATCGTGAGCGAACGGATCGATTTGCCTTCGGGTTATTATATTTCATGGAGTGGTCAGTATGAGTATGAGATCCAGGCAAGGAACCGTTTGATGCTCGTTGTGCCCATTTGTGTGTTTGTTATTTTCCTCCTTCTCTACATCAAATTCAATCGATTCTCCGCAGCCTTGTTACTCATCCTGTCTTTGCCGTTCGCTTTTGTGGGGGGGATATGGCTTCAGTATCTCTTGGGATTTAAATTCAGCACAGCTGTTTGGGTAGGGTATATCGCTTTGTTTGGTGTTGCCGTCGAAGATGGAGTCGTGATGGTGGATTTTTTAGTCAAGTCAGTAAAAAGAGGAGGACGTGTCACTGAAGACATCGTGAAGGCTGGATTGCTCAGAGTCCGCCCGATTGTTATGACAACGGCTACGACTATATTGGCCCTTATTCCGATATTGCTGAGTTCTGGTACCGGCTCCGAGATCATGAAACCGATCGCGACGCCCACTGTGGGCGGCATGGTGACTGCGACGCTGATGAATTTAATACTCGTCCCTGTGCTGTTTGCCTGGACCGCAAAAAAAACAAACCTGAGAAACAGGGGCTAGTTCCCAAAACGGCTGGACAATATAAGGTCCTTGCCTTGATTGGGCTGTGAAAAGTAGATGATTCAGATCTATTCACTCAACATCCGCTCGTACGAGCTAAGCTTTCCATCCAGAATAGGGTGGAGCGTTCCCTCCTCGTCGAGGAGTTTTCCGTAAAAATCGATTCATAATTCTTTTTAATCAAATAATGATTGACAAATACTACAAATACTATAAAATATATAGAGTAAATAACAAGTTCGTAGACTAAAGGAGGTTTTCATGTCGAAAAAAACTTTGTTTCTTGTAGTTTTGTTTCTTGTTGCTTCGGTTGCGCTGGTAATGGCTGCTGAAGAGAAAAAGGTTGGGGAGGAGACTCTCAAATGCCCTGTGAGCGGGAAGGAAGTCACAAGGTCCGAAGCGACTCCCAAATATGAGTATGAGGGAAAGACTTATTACTTCTGTTGTGAAGGCTGTAAAGATGCCTTCATCAAAGATCCAGCCAAGTACACAAAGAAAGATGCAAAAGGTACCCAGTGTGAGGATTCAGCCCACACCTGCGGTGAGGATTGCGCGCAGACAACAGAACATGCCCATGATGAGCACGCAGACCATGACCACTCTGCACATGCTGAAAAGGACGGAATGGCCCTTGACCCTGTCTGCGGGATGAAGGTCAAAAAGGAAGATGCCAAATTCACTCATGTCCACAATGACAAGACGTATTATTTCTGTAATGAAGAGTGCAAGGATAAATTCGTAAAAGCTCCCGGGAATTATATCCGAGCTGACGAAGGTATCGTCACCTGCCCTGTGAGCGGCGAGTCTTTCAAAAAGTCCGAATTCACGGAGTCCATGGATTACGAGGGAAAGACCTATTATTTCTGTTGCGCAGGTTGTAAGGATAAGTTCGAAAAGAATCCGGAAAAATACGCCAAGACGTAACCTTTTAATACAGATTCCAAATCCTGAAAGTTAATAATGGGGGCAGTTTCTGCCCCCTTTTTTTATCCGGGTTGTTTGACGTTTTCCGTTCGTTCACAATCTGGTATGCTATAGCCTGAGATCGATGGTGAAAGGAAAGGTTGTCGTAGCCATGAGCGGGGGCGTTGATTCCTCTGTTGCTGCTGGACTGTTAAAGGAACAAGGTTATGAAGTTATCGGGATGACGATGACCCTTTTCTCTGCGCCCAGCAAAAATTATAGGGATGAAGACCATAGGAGCTATTCCAGATGGGGTGCAGTTGAAGGTGCCAGCAGGGTAGCCTCAACATTAGGGATCTCCCACTCGGTCGTCGATCTCGAAGAGTCATTCGAAGATCTGGTCATTTCCAACTTTTTAGAGGAGTATTCTCGGGGACGCACACCCAATCCCTGCATCCGTTGTAATAGGTTTATCAAGTTCGATGCGCTGATGGAGAAGGCCCGAGAGATCGGGGCTTCGTATATTGCGACCGGACATTACGCGCAGATCTTTAAGGAGTCTTCGTCAGGGGATTTCTCTCTCGAAAAAGGGAGGGATAGAGACAAAGATCAATCCTATTTTCTCTACACTCTGACCCAAGAACAGCTCTCTCGAAGTCTTTTTCCTGTCGGCTCCTTCACCAAGTCAGAGATCAGGGAAATGGCGCGGGAATGGGATCTTCCTGTGGCGGCGAGGCCCGAGAGCCAGGAGATCTGTTTCATTCCGGATCACGATTATGTCGATTTTCTTAAGAAAAGAATTCCCGAATCCTTACGTTCCGGCCCGATTGTGGACCGAGAAGGCCGAGTTCTGGGTCAACACAACGGCATCATCCATTTTACGGTGGGACAGCGGAGGGGATTAAGAATTGCCGCACCTCATCCGCTATATGTTCTTGAGATTAATTCCTTGAAGAATGAGGTTGTGGTTGGACCGAACGATCTTCTTTATAAAAAAGATCTAGTCGCAGATCGAATCAATTGGATATCTGGAGGAAAGCTTGAGTTGCCGCTTGCGGCCAAAGTCAGAATCCGCTACAAACACAAAGAGGCTAAGGCTCTTTTATCTCCAGGGGATTCGGGAAAGATTCATGTGGAATTCGATAAGCCTCAGAGAGCGATCACTCCCGGTCAGGCCGCGGTTTTTTATGAGGATGATGTAGTGCTCGGCGGTGGTGTGGTCTCATCGTATATGCAGTGAGTCCAAAGCCTTCAAACTCTATCACATATCTAACTCGATCTTGGGGGAAAACAACGCATTGAGTCTACAGCAGGAGCAGTATCATGAGAATACTGCAGCCGGCAACAACAAGAGAACCGAAAAGGCCGACGATCAGAGGTTTAACGCCAACGGTCTTGAATGAGCTGAATACTGTGTTGAGCCCTATGCCCGCCAATCCCAATAAAATAAGGAACCTCCCTGCTGTGTTGAAGGCCTTGATTCCTTCGGCCGAAAAATAGCCCAGGGTATTTATTCCCGCCATAACAAAATATCCGAAGAGAAACCAGGGGAAGGCTTTGGCAACGTTGATGTGCGTTTCTTGGGATTTGCGGTTCGCTAATACATTCCGTGTGTACCAAACGGCGATCAAAAAAGCCAGGGGAACCATAAAACAATTCCGGACGAGTTTGACAGCGGTAGCGGTCTTTCCTGCGAGGTCTGAAAAAATAAATCCTGCACCGACGACTTGTGGCGTGGAGTGGATAGCCGTTCCCGCAAAAATACCAAAGTTTACATCCGTGACTCCGAGAAGCTGCGCAATCTTTGGATAGAATATAATCGCTATAAGCCCCCAGAGAGCGATCGTTCCTATGGCATAGCTCGTCTCCTCTTCCTTGGCTTTTATGAGCGGAGCGGTGACAGCAATGGCCGAACCTCCACATATAGTGGTTCCCACCGCGAGAAGGATCGCCAGTGCAGTGGGAAGTTTGAAAACTTTTCCAAGAAAGTAGATAACAAAAAAACTGACGGCCATGGTCACGACGATGATTCCGAGAATATGCAATCCTTGGGAGGCAAAGTTCTTGAAATTGAGTGAAGCGCCGATGAGAACGATCCCGAGGATCAGGATCTTTTCGAAGGCCTTTATTCCGGGAAGGCAGATCTTAGGTGTGAGCTTGAAATTGCGGAGCAGAATTCCGAGGAGGATGGCGATAACTGCGGCTTCGACCGGATGTTTGCCTCCGATTTCCACCAGCTTGGACAGAGATGTGGCCACGATAGCCACGATGAGCATCATTATCCATCCCGGGAGGAATTCCCGTTTCATTCCTGTCTCCTGAATGATATCACTTGTAGTCTATGCGTTTGAAACAAGCGCCTATTGTATAGATGGCTACACTCTCTGTCAAACCCGAGATGCCTCGATTCTTCAAAAATCCTTGACCGGAAACCATGAAACTTGTTTATTTTTTTGGAAAGAGGTATTTTTAGAATCGTAGTGAATGAGAGAATTGTAGTGGACGGCGAATAAACGAAAGAGTCTGGATTACATGAAAATAGGTTGTTCATCAGAAATCGGAGAGATCCGAAGCCTCTTGCTGAAACATCCTAGAGAAGCGTTTATTAGGCAGGAAAAGGTCAATGAGCAATGGATGGACCTGAACTACTTTAACCCCCCAGACTTCTATAAAGCGGTCGAAGAGTACGAAAGTTTTGCGGCTCTTCTCCAGAAAAGTGTCACAGAGATTCATTATTTACCTCAGAATGGAAAAACAGGCCTCGATTCCATCTATGTTCACGATCCGGTGCTGATAACGGAACGGGGAGCCATTTTGTGCCGAATGGGAAAGGAGGGACGGAAAGGTGAGCCTTCTGCAGTGGGAGAGTTCCTCAATGAGCTTAAGATACCGATTTTAGGAGAGATAAAAAGCCCTGGAAAGCTTGAAGGCGGTGATGTGGTTCAATTCGACAAAGAAACTCTAGCAGTAGGGCAAGGTTACCGGACTAATGCTGAGGGCATCAGGCAGCTCAGAGAATTGACTAAAGATTTTATCCAAGAATTAGTGGTTGTGCCAATTCCCCATTGGTGTGGCCCCCAGGAGGTACTCCATCTCATGTCCTTTATCAGTCCAGTCAAAAAAAATTGCGCTCTCGTCTATTCGAGGTTGATGCCCGTGCCCTTCCGGGAATGGCTGCTTCAGAGAGGCATGACACTCATCGAAGTTCCTGATTCAGAGTACGAGACGATGGCGTGTAATGTGCTTGCCGTTGCTCCAGGCAAATGTGTTATGATCGAAGGAAATCCCAATACCAAAGAGCTCCTCGAGAAAGCTGGGGTGGAAGTCATGGAATACTCAGGGGATGAGATATCGAGGAAAGGAGCCGGTGGCCCCACCTGCCTGACACGCCCTCTTTACCGGATAAATTAGAATTAGCGAGGAGACTTACAGAAGTCATCAACAAAAATATCACCGAAGATTCAACAGAAGGCCATTGAAGATTCGAAAAGAACTTCGATAGCTAGGTTTTTCCGATGGATTTGAGTTTCGAAATGACAGAGGCATCTTTATCCAGCCGATGGTCGACGCGGAGATCGATGTGTATTCTCTGTGCACCCATATCCACAAGCACCTTATGAGTTTTCTCCACAACTTCGAATAGAGTTCTAAGGTCGGGTGCTTCGATAGTTGTCGCCATGCCTCCGGTGTAACTCTTAAGGCCAGAGTTCTCTATCACGTTGACGACTTCCTTGACATATCGACTGACTGAAATCCCTTCACTCGTTGGAAAAATTGCCAATTCTCCGATGATCATTTTTCACCTCATCTGAGTTTCAAATGGATTCTACCAAGACTCTCTATCTATATCAACGATATGCTACGTGCCTGAACATCTGTTCCACCCGCAGTTCGGGCAGGTGGGGCACTTCTCATCCGGAAGGCTGGCGCCGCAGATCTTGCACATAACTGTAAAGAAATCCTTGGCGTTCGTTTTGGTCTTACCGATATGGCGCTCCATCACTTTGGCGATCGCATCCGGAATAGATTGGACCAATCCGCCTTCTGTAAAGATGGGTTCGGAGCCTCCTATCCCTTTGAGCTGGCTGATCACATCTTTGGGCTCCACACCGCTTCTCAGCGCCAGGGATATCAGCCTTCCCAGGGCCTCGGCATCCGCCATCGTAGAGTACCCGCTTTTGCCTATGCTCGTGAACACTTCAAAGGGTTTCTGATTGAAGTAGGAGATGGTGACATAGAGATTTCCGAAGCCGGTCTTGATCTTATCCGTAACG
>JASFPP010000204.1:0-7022 GCA_050115915.1 Candidatus Aminicenantota bacterium | reverse complement strand
GACAGTAGCACCTCCGATGTAAATACCATGCCCGTAGTCGGATTGAATATCTTTCAACAGGACAATGTCCCCGAAGCGCAGATTTGCCAAGTTGTATTTTTTAATATCGGGAGGATAACAGGTTTGTATGTTCCAGTTATTCCTCCAGCCGCGGCTCACGATCTCTGCCGGGACTTCCATCACCACCGGAACTGCAAGCTTCCCCTCGACGACATGGATGCCCATCTTTTCCAGGATCTCAGGGGAGATGTTCCGTACGATAACATCCTGGAACCCTTCGATCACAAGGCCGACTCCGCAGGCTTTGACATGAATCGTATCGCCAATCGCAAGTTTTTCGAGAGTGCCAGGATCGAAGTGAAAATGAACATGGTTTCCCACTTTCCCGACGACAAATCCTTTCTCTCCTTTGGCTTTACCGCTCAGGAGTTTGGCTTCATTCCCAACAGCTGTATAGGTGATCCATCCACTCTGAAACCTGTCGCTACCCGTCCCCTCTGCAGCCACACCGACGGTTGCCTTGTCGGCAGAGGCCCAACCAAAAACTTTGTCCCCGATCCTCAAGTTGTAGTTGATACCACCGGCACCTATGGCCACTTTAGGCTTCCCATCCCATGTTGTGATGTAGGAACCCGATGGTTGTGCAGGGGCGATTTTTCCCTGAACAGCAATGGTTATGACTTTGTCTTTATTCGTCTTGATATCTTCTGCACGTGTTGGAGCTGCAAATACGAAGGCGAAAATCAATAAAATTCCTAAAAGTGCTGAGGTTTTTTTCATTGTGCTTCCTCCTTTTATCAATCTGAATTATTCATAAAAGCTGTTGCCAAACTCATTTCCACAACCACTCTCTATCTTACTGGCAACATCTTTTACCTTCCGGGCGAACCAATCTCACAGCACCAGCTTCGTTGTAGCTCGGGTAGGTTGGGTCGGTTCGAGGTAGTTCACTACATCTTCATGAGCCACTTCCTCGCTGCTACTGCGACCTAGGTCCGTGAATAATCCATCATAAATCTGAATTATTCATAAAAATATCGATACGTATTCGTAAATCACCGCCTCGTCCTTGCGGCAATATCAGTAAGTGATGCATTCAAGCAAAATAAGAGAATCCAGCTTAATCAGGAAAAAATAAAATGTCAAACGGATTTTGACATGGAAACAACAGAACACATTCAATGTTGAAAAAGAGTTCTTCAACCCTTGATGATGGGCATTTCTATTGTGTTTTCTGATGGCCCTGTAGATAGGTCCAGATTGGGCTCAAACCTTCACATTTGTGAATCCAAGTAGAGCTTTGACTTTGGATGTCACAGAATCCGATATGGAGTAGAATGTGGGCAGTATGATAAGCGTAAAGAAGGTGGATGTCGTAAGGCCCCCTATGATAGCGACGGATATGGGTGCCCACATTTGAGCGCGTCTACCGGCAGACGGGAAGAATTGGGGAAGAAGAAAAGGAAGAGCCAGAGGCAAAACACCGAATATCGTGGTGATGGCCGTCATGATGATGGGCCTCATCCGGTCTTTTCCACCCTGAATGATGGCCTCATTCTTGCTCATGCCGGACCTTCTCAGAGTGCGAATATGGTCGATGAGAATAATCCCGTTGTTCACCACGATCCCGAACAGTGTCAGCAGCCCCAAGTAGGATGTGGAGTTGAGCGTTATGTTGGTGATGGTGAATATGAGGGCTACACCGAAGATGGCCAGAGGCACTGTAAGCAAAATGGTGAAGGGATGGACAAAGGATTCGAAGAGGGATGCCATTATGATATAAATAAAGATCAAAGCAAGGATGATCGCAAGGTTCGATTCGCTCTCTGACTCCCGGAAACGCCTCCATCCAGAGCCAAGGCTCCAACTGTAGCCTTCAGGAAAGGAAAGGGTCTCCATGATCTGAGAGACTTGATTGGAGATGCCCATCATACCGCTTGATTTGGTGTTGATGCGGATGGTCAATTTCGATTTTTTATTTTCCTTCCGGATGTCTGTGGAACCCATACGGTAAGAGATTGAGGAGACGGCTGATATCGGAATCCTCTTGGATTCAGTCGGAAGACTGATGTTCCTGAGGTCTTCTTCGCTAAAGCCGTCGTCTTCATGCATCTTGAGGATGATATCGATCTCTCTGTTTTCTGTTTTGAATTTTCCGATGGGTCTTTCCGAAATGGACCTCGAGATCGTCTGCGCCACCATCCGGCTGTCCACTCCCGAGCTTTCCGCTTTCGCTCTATCCACCTGAACCATCAGTTGTGTGTCTCCTCCTTCCAGGTCGCTCGTTATATCCTCGACATCCGGGAGAGTTCTGAGCTTCTCGAGGACCATTGGAGCAAGCTCGGTCAGTTTGGTGTAATCCAGCCCGATGAGCTCCACCGAGATCCCCATAAAATGGCCATGGCGGCCGCGTCTTTCAGCATATTCATATTCAATACCAGCGCGCTTGGGGAGGAGCTCCTTCAAGCGTTCCTTGATCTCGACGACCGAAGGACCCTTTTCGGTCAGCGCTAGCTCGATTGAGCCGCGGAACCGACCCTGGCGCGAATACCGAGTTCCGAAATCAGTGGTCAGGTATTTTATGGCCAGCTCTTCTTTTCTAGATAGAAGCAGTTTTTCATACGTGTTGAACAGGGCTTTCATTTGTTCTATCGTAAAACTTCGAGGCATATAAACGGAAATGTCGACTTCCCGCTCATCGCTGCTCGGCATGTACTCTCTCTCGATATGACCTATCATATGAAATGATATGAAAAAGATGCCGATGGCCGCACCGACGACGAGGAGCTTGCTCTTCCAGTTCTTGATCGTGAAACTGATAATGCGCTCGTAGATAGCAGTGAGCTTGATGAGCCACTTCGCCTTCTCCTTGGCCTTTCCTGCCAGCAAGCGACTGCTCGCCAGGGGTATGAAAGAAAGGGCCACAAGCAATGAAGCGATCAAGGCGAGGGAGATCGTCAGCGCAAAGTGCTGCATAAAGCGGCCGAATCCCGATTGAGACATAAACCCCAGAGAGATAAAAACGACCAGAGTTGTCAGTGTGGATGCTGTAACAGCCAGGGCGACTTCCGAAGCACCGACTGTGGCCGCCTTCAAAGGCTCAAACTTTTTTTCCTGGCGCAGCCGAAAGATATTTTCCAGGACAACAACGCTGTTGTCCACCAGCATGCCCACGGCCATCATCAATCCGCTCAAGGAGATGATGTTTATGGTTATTTCAGTGCGAAAGATCGCCCTGTAGAGATACATAAAGCTAAAGGTAAAAACCATCGCCATGGGAATGGCAATGGCGATGATCACAGTGGTCCTGAATTTTCTGAGGAAAACGAAAAGCACTATAACAGCGAGGAGTCCTCCGACAACGCCGGATATGGTCAAATCTTTCAGACTGTGCAATATGTCCTCGGACTGATCCCTGTAGAAGATAACATTCATATCCTTCAGGGACGGCTCAGTCATCTTGATTCGTACCATGGTTTCTTTGACGGCATTGCAGACATCGACGATATTGGCGTTCGATGCGCGATAGATCTGGAAGCGTACGGTCTCATGACCGTCGAGACGGTTGAAATCATCTTTTACGGGATAGTCATAAGTCACCCGGGCCACATCGGCGATGGTCAATCCCTTCTCATTGAGCGGAAGATTTTTGATTTCCTCCACAATTTTCAACTCGCCCGGTATGCGCGTGACGTAACGGACCTGTTCATCTTCGACATACCCCGCGGAGATGTTGATATTGTTGTTGCGGATGGTATCTATGAGGTCCATTATCCGGATCGAAGAGGAGTAGAAAATCTCCGGCTTCAGGTATATGGTGAGGACTTTGTTCCGGATTCCCCGAATATCCACGTTTGCGACTCCTTCAATCCTCTCGAGCTCTTGTGTGATGAAATTTTCCGACCAGTAGTAGAGGTTTTCGAGGTGGCCCGGAAGAGCGAGGCTGAAGTGGATCACAGGACGGTCATTGAAGGAAAAGCGGCGGATACGGATGTTTTCGATGTCGTCCGGCAGGTCGTTGCGGACCTGGTCGATCTTGTCGCGGATCTCCATGGTGGCCAGGTCCATGTTGGTGCCTCCCTTGAACTGCATATGGATTCGGGATGAGGAGGAGGACGATGTAGAGCTGATGCTGTCTAAATTGTTGATCGTTGAGAGAATATCCTCCAGCGGACGAGTGATGGTTCTCTCCACCTCTTCAGGGGATGAAGAGGGATAGGGGACCTGAACCATGAGTCCGGGAAAAGATGTGTCGGGCATCATCTCCAAGGGGAGTTTAATGATGGATATAATCCCGATGGTTATGAAGATCAGCATCACCACAATGACGGACACGGGTTTTTTTATCGCAAATTGGGGAAGGTTCATGTTTCTCTCTCTTTTGCTCTATCTGGAGAAAGTGTGCGTTTTGCGTTTCTGAGGGACTGGATGAGCCGAGATTCCCTTACGCCGGCAGCTGCCTTCTCTCTCACCACCCAGTTGTAGACCAAGGGGATGAAGATAAGTGTCAGGAATGTGCCGAAGATCAGGCCCCCGATCAATGTCAATGCTAGAGGGATGCGGATCTCAAAGCCTTCGTTAAAATCCAAAGCCATGGGAAGCAATCCGAGAACTGTCGTAATCGTGGTCATTAGGATGGGCCGCCATCTCACCTGGGCTGCTGTTTTTATGGCCTCCAGTTTGCCCATTCCCCGAGCCTGGAGCTGTCCGATGTAATCCACAAGAACGATGGCATTGTTCACGATGATCCCGGAGAGAATGACCAGCCCGATGAGCACGATCACATTGATCGACATGCTGAAAATCAGTCCGATGATCACCACACCGATGATGCCCAGGGGGATCGTGAACATGATGATGAACGGTTTCTTGAATGATTCGAACTGGGACGCCATCACCAGATAAACCAAAAAGATCGCGAGAAAAATAGCGAATATCATGGAGGAAAAAGCCACATCCTGCTCCATACTCTGGCCCGCCAGGTAGATCGAACAGCCGGAAGGGCAATCCACGGTTTCGGCCTTAGCGAGGACTTGTTCTTTCGCATCATCGAGAGAGATCCCTGAGATATTACCTGTGATGACCGCGGATTTCTGTTGCAGTATCCGGCGGATCTCTGCAGGGCCTTCACTGATCCGGATAGCCGCCAGCGCTTTGAGCGGCACCATGACGCCCAATCCGTTGCGGATGTTGATGCGGCTGACCTTGTCCACCCGGTCGCGAAAGTCCTCCGAGAGTCGCACACGTATGTCGACTTCTCTGTCGCTCTCGATGAAGCGTGTGGCGACCTCTCCTTCGATTTTATTCCGGATCTGTGACCCGACAGAGTTGATGGTCATGTTCTGTGAAGCCAGGATGGCTCGGTTGAAGATGATCTGAATCTCCGGATATCCCTCTTCCATGCTGGATTTGAGGTCGATAATCCCTTCGATGCTACGGAGTTTCTCGAGGAGTTCATCGGAAACCCTTTTTATAGCATCGAGGTCGTTGCTCGAGACCACCACTTCCAGCGGGGCTTTGAAAGAAAAGAGGCGGGGTTTGTAGACCTTTGCTTTTGTTGTGGGGAATTTTTCGAGGTCGGCTCTAACCCGGTCCATGATGCGGTCCTCCTGCCGCCCCAGGATTCCTTCGTTCAGTCGGATTGTGAATTCCGAAAGATTTTCCCGCTCTTCTTGGAAAGAGATCCCTCCTCTGGAGCCTTTCCCGATCAGCTCGTAGATGCTGTCGATCTCTTCGTATTGCTCCAAAGTCTTGGAGATGTCAGAAATAATGGCCGCATTTTCCTTGAGGGATGTTCCCGGCTGGAATTCGATGTTTATCAGAAACTCTCCCTGAGAGATAACGGGGATAAGCTCCTGCCCCATGAATCGGGACATGAAGATACAAACGAAGAAGAGAAGGATGACGGAGAAAACAATGATCTTTCTCCGCACGAAAGAGATATCTTGCGCTTTTTTGTAACTTTCGAAAAATCTTTCGTAAGCTTTATCTAAAGGTTTGAAGATAAATTTAAGCCAGCCGGCCAGTCTTTCTTTGGAGGTTTCTCGGCGGAGAGCGGAGTTCAGCATGGGGACAAGCGTCAGCGAAACAACGAGAGAAGCAAGCAGGGAATAGGTAACGGTGAGAGCCATATCCTTGAACAGCTGTCCTGCAATTCCTTCGACAAAAACGATAGGGAAGAAAACAGCTACCGTCGTGAATGTGGACGCAGCGACGGCGCCAGCGACCTCGGAAGTCCCTTCGAGCGAAGCTGTATAAAGATCGGTCCCTTTTTCCCTGTAGCGCTGGATAGATTCCAGCACCACGATCGAATTATCCACCAGCATGCCGATTCCCAATGCCAGGCCTCCGAGGGAGATAATATTCAGTGTGATGTTGGAGGAGTACATCAGGAAGAACGTGATTATCACCGAAATGGGGATGGCTGCACCTATAATTAACGTGCTCCGGAAATTTTTCAAAAAATAGAGCAGGACCAGAATGGCCAGACAGCCCCCGATCACAGCGGTCCGTTTGACCTCGTTGATCGTGTTCTTGATAAACTTTGCCTGGTTGGTGATCACCAGGTAGTCCATATCTCTGGGTTTTAGAATATTGCCCCGCACATGATCGAGTCGTTCTGTCACCGCATTCGAGACCGACACTGTGTTCGCATCCGCAGCGCGGTAGATGGCTGCCTCGATGCATTCTCGCCCGTTGATGCGGGATATGACCTTTCGCTCCTTGTGCCCCCTGTAAACATCGGCGATGCTGCCTAGCGTTATTTGGACATCATCGCGCCGCTCGATGATGATGTTTTTGATCTCCTCGACTTCGACAAATTGATTGACCGTCCTAACCAGATACTGGCTATCTTTCTGCTTGAGTATCCCGGCCGAAAGATTGACATTCTCTTGGGACAAACGGGTGGCCACTGTGGTGATCGGAATATTCAACAGGCTGAGTTTTTGCTCGTCGAGGTCGATATGGATCTCGTCTTCCAATCCTCCAGAAATGGAACATGCGGCAACACCCTCGATCGT
>JASFPP010000203.1:0-7048 GCA_050115915.1 Candidatus Aminicenantota bacterium | reverse complement strand
GTTTCTGTCCGAAGAGGCTCAACGACACAAACAATCCAACTGTCAAAATTAATGTAAGTCTTGAGTTCATTCTCATTATTCGCTCCTTTTTTCCTAAATCATTTAAATGGATATACGAAAAGGCCTTAAGTTAGGTTTAATAGAGCACTTGACACATCTAGAAAAAAATAGGTGCCAGGTCCACTTTTTTTGTACCCCTGGAAAATGGTGCCTGACCCCTATTTTATTATCTGAGTTGACAGGGAGAAAGGCATTTTGTAGGCTTGGTGAATCACAAAAGAGATGGAGGATGAGGAATGAACTTTCGCACAAAAGCATTCACCATAATTATACTTATGGCTGTATTCACAATCTTTGGACTCACAATGATTGAAGATAAAGGTCCTGTTAAACTCGCAGTCGTCCTGCAGCCGATCTCGGGGAGTCGAAGCGGTCCGGAGATATCTTCCGGCCCGCAGCTTATGTACGAGGGCATCCATGAAATCCTGGCCGACTTGGGTATCGAAGAGGTGGCTAAAGAAATTATCATACTCACCCCAGAAGAGGAAAAGGATTATGGAGCTTGGCACAGGGTCGGATTAGCCAACGGCCATCTGAACAAAACGGTCGCCCGCTTGAGCAAAGAGGGACTGTTCCCCCTAGGTCTTCTCTCCAACTGCAATAGTTTGACTGGAATGCTCGGCGGGATGCAGAATTCAGGCCCCGGCCGCCATCCCCTTTCAGTTGGACTCATCTGGCTGGATGCCCATGCCGATTACAACACACCCGAAACCACACTGAGCGGAATGCTAGGAGGCATGCCAGTGGCCGTGGCGGCGGGAAAATGTCTCTTCAGGCTGCGCCTCAAAGCTGGCCTTGATCCTGCTATCCCAGAAAAGAACATCATCATGATGGGCGTCAGGGACATGGATCCTCTCGAAGAAGAGCTCGTCCTCAACTCACACATCACCCTGATTTCCACAGAAGAGATGGTCGCACTCTCACCGCGCATGAAAGAGGAATACACAAAACTCTGCGACCGTGTCGATGTCGTCTACATCCACATCGACCTGGATGTGCTCGACGCCCCAGACATCCCAGGCCATACCTTCCAGATCCCCAACGGACCCAATCCAACTCAGCTAGGTAAGGCCCTCCAATACATGATGCAGAATCCCAAAGTGGGTGCACTGGGGATCGCTTCCTTTCCCACGCAAGAAGAGGTCCGGGCCAAAAGTTTGGGCTCGACCCTCGAGGTTATTAAGGGCGGCCTTCTTGGACTTCAGGAGCGATAAGACACATCCCCCTTTCAATCGAATCCACTGGTCTTTTTAGATTTTTTCAGGCTGTTCAAAAGAACACAAGTTCCGAGCGATTCAACTAAGCCTCGATGCGGAAATGGGGTTCGGCAATCCCATCCATACCCACACGCCAGGGGCTCCACACCAAAGACAGGGGCGTCACAAAGATATCGCTCTTTCTCGGGCGGATCACGATCTCTTCCAACTCCAGATCCTCGGGAGAGTAAGCATCCTTGATCTTATCCATCTCTTCCTGGAATTCTTCTTCCATCTGATAGAGCTTATCCTGAACGACTTTCACTTCATGCATGGCTCTTTCGATATCTTCTTTCTCTCTTGCCGCTCGTCCGACACCTCGAAAAGTGGTCGTGGCACGCCCGACCGTACCCGAGCTCGTGACTTTCCGTCCAAAGACAGCGCCGAGCAAGGTCGCCCCCAGAGAAATCGCAGTCTGCATTTTCTGCTGGCCGTACTGAGATTTCTCCTTAGACACCCGAGTTTCGGCTCGACGCAAACGGTCCTGCAATCTTCCCAGCTTGGGTGTGTATTTTTTCCGGAGTTTCTCCATTGCCAGGTCGCGTTTCTCGCGCGCAAGATGCTGAAGCCTCGCTCTAAAATCCCCCTCCGTCTCACCTGGTAGGGATGTCTCTTTGAGATCACGGGATTTCCACAGCTTCATCGTCCTGTTCTGGTAGAGATGTCTCCCCAATGACGCCTTCCACAATTTATAGCTGGATGGGAGAGATGCGGTCTGGGGGAGTTGTGAAAATTGACCTTGGGGCAATCCCTCCTTCTGGAGGCTAATCTCCGTTTCATATGCCGTAGCTTCGTCCCAGAAAATGTCCTTCACATCGTGTGCCAGAGGTGCCATAAGGGAGAGAGTTTTCCAAAGGTCAACCTTGTCCGTTCGGCTAACAAAGTGAAGGCGACTCGTGCCGCCAACCATGGGTCTGTAGACAAGCCTTTCGCTCGCACTCAAAGATCCTTTGACGGGGAGAAAATATTCCTGGATACTGGGAGGAAGAACCGCCCGTTCCGCCCCTAAGATCTTTCGCTCCACCTGCGGTTGAGAGGGTTGGAATGATTGTACAGGAGCCTCCTTTGCCAGCTCTTGGACCGCCTCTTTTTTAAAAGGGGTCATCAGCGTCTTGATTTGTTCTCTTGTAAGCGGTCCTCTCAAATAAGACAATACCCATCTGGTTTGAAAGAGAACAGGTTCATCTTCGTGCACATTGTGCATCAAAAAAACCCTTTGGCCGAGTGCTGAGAGGGTTTTGTCTATTTGACTTCTGTCGAACTCCATTCCTGCAGTGGCTGAAGCCCCCTCCAATCCTTCCAGAACTCTGTCTTTATCCCGTTCAGTCTGCAACCTTCCGATGAACCAAGTTCCCGCATTGGCGAGACCTTTGTAATCTAGGTCAACAGGATTCTGTGTCGACAAGATCACACCCAGACCATAGGCCCTCGCCTGTTTCAGGAGAGTCAGCATTGGCGTTTTGGATGGGGGGTTGGCCGTAGGCGGGAAATAACCGAAGATCTCGTCCATGTAGAGGAGTGCACGTAGAGAGGATGTGCCCGGCTGTCCGCGCATCCACCCAATAACTTCATTGAGAAGAAGAGTCACGAAGAACATCCGTTCTCTATCCGAGAGATGTGCAATTGAAAGGATGGATATTTTGGGCTTTCCCGAAGTGGAGTAAAGCAAGCGGCTGACATCAAGGGGTTCGCCTTCCATCCACACGGCAAAACCAGGGGATGCCAACAGATTGTTGAGTTGCATGGCCAGGTCGAATCGCTCGCGGGAAGGGAAGAAGGACTCCAGGTCGAAAACGCCGATCTTGGTAAACGGCGGAGACTGGATCTCCTGTATTAAGTCTGCGATGCTCAAGCTGATCCCCGATGTCCAGGCCTTATGCAGAATATTGGAAATCAAGATATGTTCACGGCTTCGTATGGGATCGGCAGCAATTCCCAAAAGGGCCAACAGACCTGAAACTGCCGTCATGATCCTGTCCCGGAACGCATCCTCATCTTCTTTAACAGCCGCAGATGGCGCCTCTAAGGATCGAAGGATTGAGAGCGGAATCCCGGCATTGCTCCCTGGGGTATAGATCGTCATGTCCACGGAATTCCGGAATTTTGAAACACGGGCTCCATCCTGACCCCAATCGGCAAGCCCCTTTTTCCACGTCTCTGCCATCTTGGTGGCATAGCCGTCCACATCGAATCCTTTCCGGGCCGCTTCATCGGCATCGATCCACGGCCGGAAATCTGCAGGCCGAAGCTCTGGAAAGGCCAGCATCATGTTGCCCAAATCTCCTTTGGGATCGATGATGAGCGACGGGATGCCATCGATCGCAGCCTCTTCCAAGAGAGAGATACAGAGCCCTGTCTTCCCACTCCCCGTCATGCCCACACACACGCCATGAGTGGTCAGATCCTTGGAATCATAGAGAAGAAGATCCTCTTTTGTGCTCCCTTGATCCAGATCAAAAATCCGTCCCAAGTAAAATGCACCTAATTTTTCAAAATCCTGCATTGCTCTCCCTCCTCATCTATTCAGATTTTTTCTATGTTACATAATTAATTTTGAGTTCGCAATGCCAAAAATCAAATAGCATCCCAAAACCGTGAGGACGTATATACTCCGTACGTTTTTGACTTTTCCAGTTGCGTGGTAGGAAAACCGTTCTTGCGTAAGGGAAATTTACCGCTCAGTGATACATGCCGATAGGGGCACCAGGAGGAGGATCTAGATGTTCGACAAACGAGAACCCCCTGGGATTCTTCCTAAACCGCTCGATCTCTGAGAGTGCATAGAAATAGTGGGCTTTTTGCCCCTCATCACCAGTCAGGGGGGCCTTCTGGGAGAGCACGCTCTGCAGTTCGGCCAGCTTTAAAAAAGCGATGGCATGGGCGTGTGGGGAAATCCGCTCATTCACGGCCAAGCGCATCAGATTGTACAGAAAGACATTGTCCACGACCCGCTGAATCTCTGCCTGTGTTCCGGATTTCAGCACAGACATCCAGGTTACTGCGATCATATGGTCCAGGACATCCGACAGCCCTGGATATTCTCTGCTCCTAGAGTGATAATCGATAAGTCTCGACACCCTCTCCGGATGGAGGATCAGACCGATGGTGTGGTTTGCCAGTGCTTCTGCAGCCCCTAATGGATCGAATGTATCGCCTGTGTAACCGGGCAAAAGCTCGCGTTTCTCTCGGTATCCCGGAGGCCGGGGCGGAATAAGGCTCAAAATGTTTGCGTTGATTTCCAGGTTTTGAGGCTCGATGGTCCGAAGCAATACTTCGAGGGCTCGAAATTGTTCAGGGCCCGGCACAATCAACGGATCCTTCTGAACATCACCACGGAGCCTGTGATTGTAATAAAGCCCGCCCAGTACACTAGCAGCGGCCTCGATCTGATACCTGTGGAACATATAGACAGGAACGAGCACATCTTCCAGTGTAGCCATCGGCGAATCCATTGGAATTCGCTCTTCAGAAAATGTGTCGAGTGCAATCGCCCTGACTTTCATCACTCGCTCAAGCTCGTCGACGGGATGTATACCGTTATCCCATGTGCTGGCCAAGGGATGCGCGCTGGAAGGCCCCGCATCTTGCCCGGCCAAGAAATACAATCCACTTGAAAATGCATTATCAAGTATGGCTTTGAGCGCCTTTTCCTCATCCACACCCTCTGGAAAATGCTGATAGCCGAAGGCGATGGAGACTTTATCCCACTCACCGACGCCAACATCATAGGCATCGGACAGGTCGAGCCTCCCATCGGATCCGATCTTGATAAGAGGATGGGGATAGTCCATAACCGAAGCCCTGTCATTAACACTCGAGGCATAATTATGCCCCAGTCCCAGGGTGTGTCCCACTTCATGGCAGGAGAGCTGCCTGATTCTGGCCAGCGCCATCTCCAGCATTTCCGCAGAGTTGTCCTTTCCCTCCTCATAATTTCCCACCAAACCCTGGGCGATGAGAAAATCCTGCCTGACCCTTAACGATCCCAACGCCACATGGCCTTTGATGATCTCTCCGGTGCGGGGATCTATGACTGACGCGCCATAGGACCACCCGCGTGTCGCCCTGTGGATCCAGTTGATCATGTTGTACCGGATATCTAAGGGATCGGCTCCTTCGGGCAGAATTTTAGCCTGGAAAGCGTTTCTGTAACCGATCGCCTCAAAAGCCTCATTCCACCAGCTCGCCCCCTCGAGGAGGGCCGAGCGGACAGGTTCGGGTGTTCCAGGATCGACATAATAAACAATAGGTTCAACAGGATCGCTGATCTTTGCATTGGGATCTTGTTTAAACAGCCTGTGCCGGACAGTCACTCTTTTTGTGATCGCCTCGCTGACAGGAGTGCCAAAATCCATGTAGGAAAGGTTGGAAAAATTGGACCTTGGATCATACACACGCGGCGTGTAGTTGTCATCGGGAAGCTGTATGAAAGAGTGATGCTGTCTCAATGTGATAGATCCTGGATCAGGAGCGACCTGTCTGACATACATTCCAGGACTCTCTGATCTGAAGGTCAGCATGGCTTCGATTTCGGTATTGAGAGGAAAATTCTTCGTGTTCGGTAAATAGATCACCGACCTCGAGGCATCATACGTAAAATAGCCCTGATTCCTTCTTTTTAACGAAGAGATGGCATTGTGCGCATCCCGCATAAAAAAGCTGGTGGCATCTACGAGTACACGACCTTTCTCCTCTGCCGCGACCTTAAATCCCCAGAGTGTAGAACGTGCAAAAGCATCCTCAACCGCGACAAGCTCCGCAGGATTATCCGTGGTGGCCCGGTAGGAATAGTTGGGTTGGATGAGGAGGACCTTGGGCCCCGCACGAAAAAACTTGACGATACGCGTCCGTCCCAGCTGATTCCGGTCGAGTCCCACATCGTTGGAACCCAAGCCAGCAGGAAGAGAGTGCACATACAGAAATTCAACATCGAACTTGTCGATCTCGAGCCAAATCTTTCCCGCTTGGACATCCCAGTAAAAGGGGAAATATCCCGGAAAAGACTGCAT
Organism: Candidatus Aminicenantota bacterium; assembly: GCA_050115915.1. Classification (GTDB taxonomy): domain Bacteria; phylum Acidobacteriota; class Aminicenantia; order Aminicenantales; family Aminicenantaceae; genus WTAW01. The sequence goes on along the minus strand of JASFPP010000203.1, from coordinate 723 downwards.
GCCAGATGTTTTTTCTGCAATTGTCGGACTCTTCGCATACGCCATTATAGATATCAAAGACAGAATTCCTAACCAAAACAAATTCTTCCGCATTCCTTCCCTCCTAACCTTACATGCTGTTTAAGACTGATTCCTGGATCATTCACGAGTCGAGGTCCATCCACTCCATGCCTACCTACCTCTTCCGTTCAAAGAGGTTAAGGTGCCGGCTCCAATAGCTGTTGTGTACGACTGCTTCTATGAATCATCCAGGATCAATTATTTTATTAGTAAAAGCTTGATCTGATGCCCATCGATGAATTTACAGCCCTCCTCGGTATAGACGCCGGATTCCTCAAAACCTATCCTGACATCCTGGCCATCCCACTCAGGAATGCTCGATGTGGCGCTGTATTCGATTGCATAACATGTATTCGGATAGAGTGGGTATTCTCCGCGCAGTTCAATGCCTTCTGGAGCACGCCCTAATGGCCGAGCATCCATCGGGGGTCCGGCCGCATGACCATGGATTCCCAAAGGATGGGAATAGATCAACGGCCTCAAGCCGGCCGCCTCTCCCTTTTCCATCGCAGACTTTACGATGGCGTTTCCCGAGCGTCCTGTGTGAAATTCTCCCCTGAAGATATCCCCCAGCCTGTTTGTCCTCCGTAACGCTTCTTTAATCCCTTCGGGAGCATCCTCTTCGCCGATATGGCAGACATAGGCCTGCCACTGCATGTCCGT
>JASFPP010000202.1:0-7056 GCA_050115915.1 Candidatus Aminicenantota bacterium | reverse complement strand
TCCGCTTTGTTCATGTCGAGGAAAGGAGCCTGGATGTGGATACGTTTTTGGCTGAAGGATGCTGCCGATCCCCAGTTGATCGCTTCCTCCATGGCTCTGACAAATTCCCTCCGGGTGTCCGGATATCCGGGGGAGTCCAAAACATGAAATCCGCACACGATTTCTTGAACTCCCTGAACTTCGGCCCAGGCTGTGCCCAGCGCAAGGAAAATTCCGTTCCTGAAGGGAACGTATGTGGAAGGAGGCGCCTTTTTGTCTCGGACGGGGAGATCGGAAGAGGGTAAGGGAGAGGCAGGATCTGTGAGGGACGAACCGCCGATTGGCTGCAAATTGATCTGGAGGATTTTGAGCGGAATATGCAATTTTTGGGCCACTCTCTGTGCGAACTCAACTTCGATCCTGTGACGCTGTCCGTAGTCGAAAGTGAGCGCCTGGACGCGATCATATCGATCTATGGCCCAGTACAGAGCTGTTGTCGAATCGATCCCACCCGAAAACAGAACCAGCGCTTTCTCCATCTCGTCAAAGTCCAACGTGATGATAAAAGATAACCCTGTTTTTTTCAAGGTTCGCCGATAGAGAAAAGGCATCTTGAGTCCCTTCGTAACATGAACCTTGTGGCCTTACAGCTGCTAAAGTTGGGTGATGGAGAAATCCCTGAGAAGAGGAAGTTGGCATGGTCGATCTCCCAGATGAAAATGCGAGGACAGCCCCCACGTCCGAACGAAGTTACATCGCTAGGGAGACCGAGTGGAATTTCGTTTCCGAATCACCCATCGGAACACCCGAAACGCCATGCTTCGCGGTTTTGGCGAGGGTTTCCGATTGACTGGAGGGGGTGTTTTTGCGATACTAGGGGCTTCCAGAAAAACGGGTAGAATCTTACGTGCTGGAACGGAGAGATGAATCAAGATATCAAAGATACAATCGCAGTCGAGACGCCTCAGAAAGCCTTCGCGCTTCTTGCCTCCGTCACACAGGATCCGGTCTTAACGGTCCGGGATGACCTCTTTGGTTTCTCCTTGCTCTTGGATGCCGTCAAACTCCACCGCAAAGAGGGGCTGAGCTTTCGTTTCCGCCTTGTGGATTCGGGAGCCCTGAGCCTTCGAGAGCTCGAGTGGCTGGCATCGGAGGGCGCGGACATTTACACGAACGATGAGGTCGGGAAGACAAAACAGGAGCTCCTGAGCATCCAGTATGCGTGCAAAAAAGGAAAGACTCTTCTGGCCTATCTGTGGAACGAGAGTTTGGAGAGTGGCGAGGGCGCATCTTCTGCTCTCCCGGATTTGAAAGACCTGGGAGCGGGCGGAGTCTACATCTACCTCAGCAATAAAGACCTCGACCGCAACTTATCCGATATGATCCTCGTGGCAGATCTCTGTCGCCACGGACAGAGCCGTCTGGTCTACTACCATCACAAGGACCTCGATACTGATCTTTTTGAGCTAGGGCGGGCAGGAGCGTGGATCCACATTTCTGATCTAAGCGTAAAAAAACAGGATGAGGTCTCTCTGGTCACCGATGTCATCCAGGCTGCTCGCTCCTCCGGTGCGAATGTCTGTCTTCATGTGGAGGAGGGAACCGAGCTGTTACTCCTCGAAGACCTCCAAAAGGCCGGAGCGCTTCTGGTCTTTAAATCCACGCTTATCGATTACAGATCTCCCCTCAAACCCCTCGAAGAAAAAGCCAGGGGACAGAGACTCGACCCCAGTGCCTATTACCTCTATCCCCTTTTTCTTTAAAAAGAGTGTTTCTTTTGACAATTTTGGGGGGTATTGGCGTAGGAAAAAACGTCCGTTAAAATTAAGAAAATTTTATTGTAAGAATGGGAGCGGTTTTTTATGACAATTCCTCTCAGGTGTTGTAAAAAGCTTTAAAAAGCCATAGTCATTGGATATAATAGCGTTTCTTTGTAACGAAGGGTCTTGAGGATTTTTTCTTAGAGGCCAAAGAGCTCTCATGAGTTAGAGAGTTTCAGGTATGTTTATCCAAGCCCCGCGGAGGGGAACACATGAATGACGAGCCCAAAAACAACTTGGCTCTTGATGCTCTCCAGAAGATCAAGGAAGCCGAAACCGAAGCCCGGAAAATTGTCCAGGAAGCGCGTGAGATGACGTCTGTAAAAATCATCACGGACGCACGGGCGGATGCCAAAGAGATCAAAGCGCGAATGCTCAAGGAAGCCCGGGATCAAGCTCAAGAAAAGAAGGGATCCATTATCCAGGATGCGCAAGTTGAGGTCCGGAAGATCGCAGAAGAAACCCAGGCAGAGGTCGACCGATTACGGAATATACCTGCGAACATAAGGTCTCGAGCTATCGAAAAAGTGGCCGCACATATCCGCAGTGCGATCGAAGGAGGTCATCTTTAGGTCATGGGTGTTTCAAAGGTCCAGAAAGTTGAGATCATCGCCCAATCGGGTTTGAAGAAACCTCTTCTCTCTACTCTGCAGGAAGAAGGGCTGGTCCATATCGAACAAACGCAGACAGAGGAACTGGGATTAACGCGCTCATCCGCAGATATTACGGACGTCGATTTTCGCCTCCATCGGCTGAAACACGCGTTGGACTATCTTGGGAACTTCAAGGATGAGAAACTCTCTGCAAAACTCTTTGGACAAAAGCCTCAGGTCTTACGTTCTGAAAGGGCGGATATTCTCAAGCTGGATTATACGCCTCTTTTGGACAGGATCGCGGAGAATGAATCGGACAAAAATGAATTGAACTCTCACCTCAAATTTTTGGCAAGGGAGAGGGAGTGGCTTGAGCCTCTCCGTGAACTGGAAGTTCCCATAAAATCCATCCGCCCGACAGATACGGCCCAGGTTATCCTTGGCTATGTATCCCTTCCTCAACTGGCAGCGATCGAGAACCTTGCGGATCAGGGTGCCTTTTGGTACGGAATCGTCCAAAAAGGGAAGCGCTATGTGTATCTTTTGCTCATCTATCTACTCGGCGAAAGCACATTTTTTGAAGAGTCACTACGGGAGCTTGGTTTCAATCCCGTTTATTTCACGGATTCTGTGCTGGAACGGGCAGAGGAGACCGACCGAGTGGAAGACGTATTGGCCAGAATTGTCAGGGAAGAAGAACGAACCAGGAAAGAGATCGAGGACCTGGATAATGAAGCCAAACGCCTGTGTGCCCATAGTGAAGAATTGATGCAAATCCATGATGTTCTGTTGAATGAAAAAAGCAAGCACCTCTCCGCCTGTATGCTTGGGGAGACCGAGCGTGTGTGTTACCTGGAGGGCTGGATTCTCTCCAAAGACAAAGAGAGGTTCCTTGCAAAACTTACGCCCTATGCAGATAATATCGAGTGTTTTTTCAGGGACGCCCTTCCTGAAGAAGATCCCCCTGTTGATCTTCAAAATCCCAAAGTGAACCAGCCATTCGAGCTCATAACAAAACTCTACGCTCTTCCTAAAAAAGGGACATTGGATCCGACGCCCTATCTCACACCCTTTTTTTTCATTTTTGTGGGATTGACTGTCAGCGAAGCCGGGTATGGTTTCCTTATGGCACTTTTCAGCCTTCTTTGCCTTATATTTGTGAAGCCCAAGGGAGGATTCCGCTTGTTCGTCATCCTGATGGCGATATTGGGGGTGTCGAACATCTTGATCGGGACTCTTGTTGGAGGCTGGTTCGGTTTTCCCATCCGGCGTTTGATGGTGCTTGATCCCTTGCAGGATCCGGTGTCTTTTCTGCTTTTATCCCTGGCTTTAGGTTTTATCCAGGTTTGGTTCGGCACTCTCCTGAACATGATCACCAAGCTGAAGAGCAAAGAATATCTTCAGGCCATCTTTGTGCAGGGGGGATGGCTTCTGCTCCTGCCATCATTGGTCGTCTACGGAGTCACGCAAAGCTCAGTGGCCGGGATTCTGTCTCTTGTGGGAGCTGGGGGGATCGTCTTCTTCGGTGCTCCGAGCCGGAATCCCATCGCTCGCTTTTTCGGAGGGCTCTACAGCCTGTACGATATTTCGCGTTACTTGGCGGATGTTCTTTCTTATTCTCGGCTTCTGGCGCTGGGATTGGCAACGAGTGTCATTGCAATGGTCGTGAACACCCTATCCAAGACAGCTATGGACATCCCTGTCGTTGGCTGGCTGGCAGCGGCCCTGATTTTTATCGGCGGGCACCTGTACAACCTCGGCATCAGCTTTCTGGGTGGATTCGTCCACTCCATGCGTCTTCAGTTTGTGGAGTTTTTCAGTAAGTTCTTCGTTTCGGGGGGAAAGCCTTTCAAGCCCCTGGAGCTCGAGAGTAAATATGTTGAGTTCATATAAATATGAATTATTCACGAATTGAGATCGCTGCAAAGGCGAGGAAGTGACCCCTGAAGATGTAGTGAACTACCTCGAAGGGGTTACAACGAAGGCTTTGTGGGGAGATCGGTTCGCCCGAAGGGTAAAAAATGTCGATTAGAATAAAGATTACATCGAATAAGGAGATATTAACTTAGTATACATAGAAAATAGAATGAATTGTAGAAATTGTTTTTTGTAATAAGTATCGACATTTTTTATGAATAATTCATGATAAAAGAAACGCCTGTACAAGGAGGTCAATAAAATGCTGAGTGGTCTGACATTAGCGATATTGGGAGCTGCTTTTGCTGTTGTTTTCGGCGGGATCGGCTCTGCCATCGGCGTTGGTCTTGCGGGCCAAGCGTCCAGTGGCGTGATGAGTGAAGACCCGGATAAGTTCGGGAGCCTGCTTTTGCTCGTTGCCCTGCCCGGCACTCAAGGAATCTACGGCTTTTTGAGTGCATTTCTCGTGATCCTCAAATTGGGATTGGCAGGAGGCACGGTGGCAACGGTGAGTGTCGGTCAGGGATGGCAGATTCTTTTTTCGTGTTTGCCTGTTGCGTTCACCGGGCTCGTTTCTGGGATTCATCAGGGAAAGGTGTGTGCGTCTGGCGTGTATATGGTCGCCAAGCAGCCCAAAGACCTCATGAAGCCTGTGATTCTGGCGGCCCTCGTGGAAACCTACGCGGTGTTGGGATTGCTTATCACGATCCTCATCCAGAATGGCATCACTCTCTGATTTTTTGGAGTAAACGAAACCAATGAGTCTGGAAAAGATCCTGAACACGATTATTGAAGATGCCCAGGCTGAGGCAGTGGAGGTTGTGAAAGAGAGCCAATCCAACGCCGAGGAAATGAAAGAAGAGGTGCGGCGGGAAGCAGAGGAACTGGCGTCGGCGATCCATGCCGAGGAGGAGCGTTTAGGCCGTCTTGAAGCCAGCCGATTGATCACTCAAGCCCGGCTGGAGGGAAGGATTAAGATTCTCTCGACCAAAAAGGAGATCATCGAGGACATCTTGACGGAAGCCCTACGACGAGAACGCAGCGGCATTAAATCTCTGAAAAGAACGATCATATTGAAGGAGGGCGAAAAAGAAGAGGCCTTCGACGAGAGTCGGCTCCTGGAGAAGATCCGTCCTCAAATGGAAAAGCTCATCAGCGAAACACTCAAGCTATGAAAAGACACTCTCGATTGGATTATGCATTTGCCGTTGGACGCGTCCGGGTTTTAGAAAAGCACCTTGTGTCGGGTGTTGTGTTCAGAGAAGCAGCCACAGAAAAAGATGTGACAAGTGCAATGAAGATGATATTCGATGCGGGCCGCTTCCTAGACGAGATGACTGAGGTCCGGAATTCGGAGGACCTCGATCTTTTTTTAGCCAATGAAGAGCGACAGCTGTTGAAAACGCTATCCGAAATTTTTTTCGAAACAGAGCTTCTGAGGATGATGAAACACGAGACTCGCGCCCCCGTAACGGCATTTTCCATTGCAAAAAAGCTCAATTATCCCTTTATCTCCGATTACTTCCGGCATCGGATCGATCTGGGGAACCTGAAAATATTTATCCGGGCAAAATATCTGGCGCTTGCCAAAGAGCGGGTTGCGAATTCTTTTTCGATAGGAGGATTTTATTCCCCCGATCTCTTGCTCGACAACTATGACCTTTCCTATACAGAGATCGCCGAAAAGCTCCATTTCACTCCTTACAGAAAACTGTGGGAAGGGGCGGTGGAGGCGTTCGAAAACAAGGAGACATTTGTCGAGCTGGAAAGACGGCTTGAGGACTACTTGATCCGCTACCTGAAAAAAGCGAAATACATCGTTTTTGGACCCGAACCCCTCTTTGCTTACGGAGTGGCCCGAAGACGGGAGCTGGGATTGATAAGAATTCTCGGTATGGGCAAGCTGAATCATGTTCCTTCGGAGATCTTAAGGGAAAGACTGGGGGAGACCTATGCTTGACCGAGTGGCTATTATCGGAGAACGCGACCTTGTATTCCCCTTGAAGGTAATGGGTTTCAGAGTCTTTTGTCCCAAAGATATCGATGAGGCTCGCCGTGTTGTGGAATCACTGGAAGAGGAGGGCATCGCTCTGTGCCTCATCCATGAGAGCTACTTTGACCCCTTAGCTCGGGAGAGGGAGGCGTTGAGGGGAAAGTTCGCCCCTGTCGTGGCGGGTTTTTCGGATTACAGAAAAGTTACGGATGAACTTGGAAAAATGATACGAGAAATGGCTGTCAAGGCCACAGGATCTGATGCATTAGTCAAAAAAAGGGATAACGATGAAATACGGTAAAATTATTCGTGTTGCGGGCCCGCTGGTGGTCGCATCCGGCTGTCTGGGGGCAAAGATGTACGATATGGTCAAGATCGGCGAGCTCGGATTGATCGGTGAGATCATCGAACTTAAAGAAGACAAAGCATATATCCAAGTCTATGAGGATACAACCGGGATAGGTCCGGATGAACCCGTCTTCTTGACTGGAAAGCCCTTGAGCGTTGAATTGGGGCCCGGACTCATACGCTCGATCTATGACGGGATCCAGCGGCCGCTGGATATAATCCGCGACACCAAGGGAGACTATGTTCCCCGCGGGGTCGAAGTGCCCTCTCTTGATCGCGCAAAGGAATGGGCGTTTCTTCCGCGTGTTCAAAAGGGCCAAGATGTGGTCGCTGGGGATGTTCTCGGTGAGGTGGAGGAAACCCCTCTCATCAACCATAAAATTTTGGTTCCCTATGGGGTAAAAGG
>JASFPP010000201.1:0-7072 GCA_050115915.1 Candidatus Aminicenantota bacterium | reverse complement strand
AAGGGGAAAACAGCGCGCATGTCTCGATATTCTTCGTTTTCAAAACATCACGAGCGAACTTGCGTGTGACATACATATCTTCACAGGTTAACTGAGGAGATTCGACCAGCCCGATTTCCTTGCCTTTAAGCGCTTTGAGCTTTTCGGCGACAAAATCCAAGGCCTCCTCCCAGCTCACCTCCTCAAACTCACCGTTTATCTTGATCAAAGGATATAGGGCTCTTTGCGAGCTATACACGACATCCCTGATTAAAAACCGTCCTTTGACACAGGCCTGGCCATGGTTAACGGTTCCAGCCGATGATGGTGAGGCACTCAAAATCCGGCCCTCCTTTAACGAGACGTCCAACTCACAGCCCATACTGCATAAAGAACAGATCGTTTTGACTTCCTTATCGGGAAGGGACTCGTACTTCAGCCCTCTCTCAGCCAGAGACCCTGTGGGACACACATCCACACACGCCCCGCAGAATTGGCATCCCGACTCTAAAAGGGGTTTATCCAATACGGTTCCGACGACCTCATCCGGTCCTCTGTTCACGAAGGTAATTGCCGAAGCACCCCGAAGTTCATGACAGACCCGGATACATCTTCCGCACAGGATACAGAGGTTATAGTTGCGGTCGAAAAAAGGATCCCCTCTTTTGATCTCCAGGTCTCTGTAAACAGAAGAAAAGCCCACTTTCTCGAGCTTTAGAGCATCGACGACATCCTGAAGCTCGCACTTCCGATTGTTCGAACAGAGCACACAGCCGGTCGTCTCCCCGACTTTCCTTATGGTCGATTTGTAATCATCGCAACTCTCTTTCTCCGAGCAGATCAAACAGGCGTTGGGGTGTTCAGTGAGGATCAATTCGAGGATATTCTTCCTTAATTTTCGTAGCTTGGGAGAATCTGTTACGATCTCCATGCCCTCTTCCACATAGGTTCCACAGGAGGGAGGATAGCCTCTTCGTCCCTTGATCTCCACAAGGCACATACGACATCCTGTGAATGGAGATAGTCCCTCGCAGTCGCAGAGCGCGGGGATGTAAATCCCATTGTCGTGTGCAACATTCAGAATAGTCTTATGTCCATCGGCCTCGATCGTCTTTCCGTCTATTGTAATCTTCATTTTTTCACTCTTTTCGGAGGAGCCTTTTTCAGAATGCTTTTTCTCTTTTTCCCCGTGTATTTAGACACCGCCGACACTTTGGGCGGGCAGACATCCAAACAGGCACCGCATTTAATACACAGATCCTGGTCGATGATATGAACTTTTTTTCTCTCTCCACTGATGGCATCCACCGGACAACTCTTCAAACACAGAAGACAGCCGACACATTTTTCGGGTTCGATGTAATAGCTGATCAGGGCCTTGCATACGAGTGCAGGGCAGCTTTTCTCTTTAATGTGGGCCTCATATTCCTTCTTGAAGTACTGGAGAGTTGTGAGGACTGGATTCGGAGCTGTTTGGCCCAAACCGCACAGCGAGCCTATCTTTATCGTTTTCGCCAGGTCCTCCAATCGCTTGACATCTCCCTCCTCGCCTTCTCCCTCCGTTATGTGAGATAGGATGTTGACCATCTGTTTGGTACCTATCCGGCAGGGAACACACTTGCCGCAGGACTCTTCCTGTGTAAAGTTCAGGAAATACCGGGCCACATCGACCATACAGGTATCCTCATCCATGACGATCATCCCCCCGGAACCCATGATCGACCCGGCCTTGGCGAGCGTATCATAGTCAATGGGAAGATCCAGCTTGTCGGCCGGGATACAGCCCCCTGAGGGTCCTCCCGTCTGGACGGCTTTGATCTTCTTGTTATTCTTGATTCCTCCGCCGATATCATAAATGATCTCACGCAGTGTGATCCCCATGGGGACTTCCACAAGACCCGTATTGTTGATCTTTCCAACGAGTGAAAAGATCTTTGTTCCCTTACTCATTTTGGTCCCGACCTTGGAATACCAGTCAGCGCCCCGGTTAATGATCAACGGGACATTGGCCCAGGTCTCCACATTATTGATGTTGGTCGGTTTTCCCCAGAGGCCTTCCTGAGCGGGATAGGGCGGCCTCTGACGCGGGAAAGCACGTTTACCCTCGATAGATGCCATCAATGAGGTCTCCTCACCGGATACGAAAGCACCGGCACCCTCGATCAGATGGATGTTAAAATGGAATTCTGAACCCATGATGGACTTTCCCAAGAAACCATATTGGGTGGCCTTCTGCAGAGCTATTCTTAGATTCTCGACAGCCAACGGATATTCCATCCTGACATAAATATACCCCTCAGTTGCGCCGATGGCATAGGCGCCGATGATCATCCCCTCGATGACACTGTGCGGATTTCCCTCCAGGAGGCTCCTGTCCATGTAGGCGCCCGGATCTCCCTCATCCGCATTGCAGATAATGTATTTTTTTTCAGATTTGGCCTTTCGACAGACCGCCCATTTACGGCCCGTGGGAAATCCGCCGCCCCCTCGGCCTCTTAAGCCTGATTTCTCGATCTCCAGGATCACTTCTTCTGATGTATCATCGAACAAGACCTTGGAGAGAGCCTGGTATCCGTCCAGTCGCACATAATCCTCAATACTCGTTGGGTCGATCCTGAAATTGTTCCCCGTGAGAAGCCTCATCTGTTTTCCGTAAAAAGGAATCTTCTGGAGAAAGGCGTTTTTCTTTCCTGTCTTCGGTTCCACATAGACAAATGAGTCTACTACTTCGTCACCGAAGACAGTCCTCTCCACGATCTCAGGAATATCCTTGGGCTCGAGGTTCCCGTAAAAGATCTCTTCCGGAAAGATGATGAGATTCGGTTCCATTTCACAGAATCCATGACACCCTGTGATCTCGATTCCGACCGTATCCTTTAAACGCCTTTTTTCTAACTCGGTCTTGAGCGCATCGATAACAGGAAGAGATCCGCTGGCCTGGCCACACGTACCCGAGGACACGACGATCGTTTTTTTGTATCCAGGACGCCTCGAGAGAATCTCCTCTTTCCATTCGTATAATTGTTCCGGATTGATGATTTTGTCCATAATCACTACTCTTTATAATCTTTAAGCACTTCGTTGACTTTTTTCACCGTGATCTGAGAATAGTATTTCCCATCCACTACAACAACAGGGCCTATTGCACAACATCCCAGACAGTTTACTGTTTCGAGCGTGAACTTGTCGTCTGCAGAAGTTTGGCCCACTTCGATGTCGAGATTTCGCTCCATCTCCTCGACGATCTGAGGGCCTCCCCTGACGTGACAAGCCGTTCCCATACAGACAGTAACAATGTGTTCTCCTCGTGGTGTAAGGCTGAATGCTTTGTAAAATGTCAGAACACCATAAATCTCGCTCTCAGAAATATGCAGATGTTTGGAAATCGCAGTGATAGCCTCGGGAGGAATATACCCATATTCCTCTTGAATTTTGTGCAGGATATGGATCAGCTCTTTCTGATCGTTGGCGAATTCTTTCAGATATTTTTCCATTTGTATCACTTTAAGATTGGAATGATTTATTATAGTCCAAGCCAAACCTCTCTGCGATGGACTTCCTCACCAATTTTCCATGATAAACATAGGTTCCCCTGGAGAGGGCCGTATCCTGTTTGATCGCCTCATCAACACCCAGTTCTCCGACCTGGAGCAAGTAGGTTGTCACCAGGTTGGATAAAACCTTCGAAGATGTCCGGCTCACAGCGGATGTGATGTTGGGAACACAATAATGGATTATGCCCTCTTCGATGTATGTCGGTTGCTCCAGAGTCGTCAGACGGCTAGTTTCTATGCATCCACCCTGGTCGATGGAGAGGTCGATAATGACAGAGCCTTTCCTCATCTTCTTGACCATCTCTCGTGTGATAAGCAGGGGAGCTTTTTCACCCGGTCGGAGAACGGCACCGATCAGTATATCCGCGATCTGGATCATGCGCTCAAGGTTGTAGCGGCTCGCAATCAATGTGACCGCCCTGCCCGAGGTCATATCCTCGATCTCCCTGAGACCTTCCATGTTACGCCCCAATGCTATAGCGTGCGCACCCGCACCAAGAAGAGCTTTGATAGCACTTTTGGCGAGAACTCCGCTACCCACAATAACAGCTGTGGCCGGAGGAACACTTACGACTCCCCCTATGACAACACCCCTGCCGCCATAATTACTCTGTAGATAATGTCCGGAGATGACCAAACACATCTGACCGGCTATCTCACTCAAGCTTTCGATAAAGGGAAGTTTCTCTTCATCATTCTGGACGATCTCATAACCGATCATGGTGGCTTTTTTCTCAAGGAGCCCTTCGAGCATGTTCTTTTTTGCAACAGCCAGATGATGAAAACCAAACAGGATCTGGTTTTCTTGGACAAATCCACATTCCTCGTCATTCAAAGGAGAAATGTTAAGCACCATATCCGAACGTCCGAAAACCTCCTCCTTTGTGAAGACGATCTTTCCCCCCAACGAGGTGTACTCTTCGTTCGTATACCCTGACTTCAAACCTGCTCCGGCCTGGATATAAACATCATGTCCTCTGTTCGTTAAGGTGGATACTGAACTGGGTGTCAAACCTGCGCGGTTCTCTATTTTGCCGCTCTCGTTGATTACGCCAATATTCATATTATCCTCCTGAATCAAAAGGAGAAATAATCTAACCAAATATCACGACTAAGTCAACATCTTCAATGATATTTGTCAGTAACCCTTATGAATAATCCAGGTTAGGTGAAGAATTTGAGGGTGAGGAGGAGATAAACAAGGTAGATCGATAAAAGAATGATCCCTTTGATCTTAGTCAGGCGACAACCGATACGCAAACTCACAAGCATGACAAGAACAATAAAAATCATGAATGGGAATGTAAAATTTATGATATCCAATTCGACCTGGATGGGCCTAACGACCGATGCAACGCCGATAATCCACAAAATGTTGAGCACATCCGCACCGATGATATCACCCACCGCAATCTCGCCTTCGCCCTTGAGTGCAGCTACGATACAGGTGCTTATTTCAGGGAGAGACGTCCCTATCGCAAGAATTGTGGCGCCGATGACGATCTCAGAGACAGCAAAGTGAACGGCGATTTTCTCCGCCGACCAAATAATCCCACGGGTTGTGAGAACAACGCCGATCAATCCCAGTACAAACAACGACACAGGGCGTTTGAGCTCAAGTTTTTTTTCAGAAATTACACGCGACTTTTTAGGGATCGATTCTCCGTTTTCGGCCCGATGTTGATTCCACTGAAAAAGAGGGACCTTAAAGATGAGCAGAAAATACACACCGAGGAGAACGAGCAGGATCGTCCCGTCGATGCGGCTTATTGTGCCATCACGCGCCAAGCCATACGCGATAAAATCTATGGCCAGTAAAAAGGGACCCAGGATCTTGAGCATCCGGCAGTTCACGAATATCAGTGTGGGTGCCAAAATCGCCGCGAAGGCAAGAGCCACTCCATCGTCGACAATCACAGATCCCACGGCATTCCCGAGGGCAAACTCAGGTTTTCCCAAGAAAGAGGACATCACAGATACTCCGAACTCTGGGGCTGTCGTTGCTAAACCCACGAGGAAGATTCCCACAACCATTTTGGGAATATCCAGAATTTCAGCGATCGCTGAAGCCCCCTGGATAAAAAAGTCCGCACACTTGAACAAGAAGGCAAATGCGACAACGAGAACAGCAAAATAAATGACAATCATTTTTTGTAGATAATCTCCCCGTTAAATATGGTCGCCATAATCTCTGTATTCAAGATGGCCTCAGGAGGGATCTCAAAAAGGTTCTGGCTGAGCACAACAAGGTCGGCAAATTTTCCCTCCTGTATAGAGCCCTTTAGGCTTTCGGCAAACTCTGTGTAGGCCCCATTGATCGTATATCCCTTAATGACTTCTTCTAAAGAAATCTTCTGTTCAGGAAACCAACCGTCGGGATTCTTGCCGTCCAGGGTTCGCCGTGTCACCGCCGCATAAATCCCGGATAGGGGATCGAGCGGGGCGACGGTCCAGTCGGAGCCAAACGCCAGAAGAACACCCACATCGAGGAATGACTTGAATGCATAGGTGGATTTCGCTCTCTCCTTGCCTATCTTTTTTTCCGCCCATCGTCCATCGTCAATGGCATGATAAGGCTGCATGGAAGCGATGATATCCATATCTCCAAAACGCGCAAAATCCTCTGGGATCAAATGCTGGGCATGTTCGATCCTCCATCGGCGATCGCGCGGCCCTCCATCGGCGATGACTCGCTCGAAGATATCCAAGATGATATGATTGGCCTTATCTCCTATGGCGTGGATGGCGACCTGGAGCCCGGACTTATCGGCTTTGCGGATTCTTCGCTCCATGATCCCCTCGGGATACATATCCGAGACGAGAATCCCTGTTTTTCCAGGATCATCCGTGTAGGGCTCGAAAAAGAGAGCCGTGAAGGATCCCAAGGAGCCGTCCACAAATCCCTTCAATCCTCCGATTGTCAACAGATCGTTTTCAAGGGGCTTTTTTTGCTCCAGTTGGGCGTACAGGTCCTCCTGGCCGATAGCAAAATACACCCTGAGACGGGCCTTGAGCTTCCCCTCTTTAAAAAGCTCATGATAAACCTCAAAATTCGAGGAATACGCCATATCATGGATAGATGTCACTCCCATCTCGCTGGCATGTCTCAGGGCAGCCTCCGCTGCTTTTTTCTTTTCAGCAAGACTGGGTTCCGGGATTTTGTCAGTGACCAGACTCATGGCTTCATCCTTCAAAATGCCGGTGGGCTCACCCGTTTGGGGATCCTTGACGATCTCTCCGCCTGGAGGTGAAACCGTATCCTTGGTTATTCCAGCAATCTCGAGTGCGCAACTGTTGGCAAGAGCCATGTGTCCGTCGAGACGATTGACAAATACCGGATTATCGGGAGATACAGGATCGATCCACTCTTTTTGGGGCATTTCAGGGGGATCGAACTGCTGTTGGTCCCAATCTCCGTTGAGAATCCACTCGCCCTTGTCAATCTCACCCGCTCTTTTTTCGACAGCCACAATGAATGCCTCCTTGCTTTTGGCTCCTCTTAACTGGATGCTCGAAAGCGCAAAACCGCCATCCAGAAA
>JASFPP010000200.1:0-7182 GCA_050115915.1 Candidatus Aminicenantota bacterium | reverse complement strand
ACGAGAAAAACATCCTCGCCCTTTCGAGCGAGATAAGCGGCCATGATGCTGCCCACAGGGCCTGCTCCGATAATCCCTATCTTTCGGTTTGACATATTCTCTCCCAATAGAATTCTTTTGGCGCGGGTATTATAAAGAAACCTCCTTCCCCATGTCAAAATCCTTTCCTGAATTATTCATAAAAGCTGTTGCCAAACTTATTTCTACAACCATTCTATATCTTATTGGCAACATCTTTTACCCTTCGGGCAAGCCGATCTCATTACAAAGCCTTCGTTGTAGCCCATTCGAGGTAGTTCACTACATCTTCATGGGCTTCTGCCTAGACCTTTGTGAATGGGTGGGGTGGGTTGGCATCGGCATGTGAATCATTCAGGGTGGGATTAGCTCGGAGGTTGACTAAAAGGGCGGGAGCAGGTATCTTATGGCTTAACTCTTACCGACGTTAAGCGGCATATCCATAGTTTGAATTTATAATCCGAGGAAAAAATGGAACAGGAAATTTTACTGGGTGATGAGGCCGTTGCACTGGGCGCGATCCATGCAGGCCTCTCTGGAGGATATTCCTATCCGGGAACACCGGCCTCTGAGATCATGGAGTACCTGATCAGGATTTCGAATGGAGGGGAGAACTTCGTTGCTTCCTGGTCGGTCAATGAAAAGGTCGCCTTCGAGGAGGCTCTTGGTGTGTCTTATGCGGGGAAACGTGCTCTCGTCTCGATGAAACATGTGGGGCTCAATGTGGCGGCCGATCCCTTCATGAACGCCGCCATCACAGGCGCGAACGGAGGGCTTGTGGTCGTTGTTGCAGACGATCCGGGCATGCACAGCTCTCAAAACGAACAGGACAGCCGTTTTTATGCCCAGTTCGGCCAGATCTTTTGTTTCGAGCCATCGAATCACCAGGAAGCATACGATATGACGAGGGAAGCCTTTGATGTCTCCGAAAATATGGGCCTCCCTGTGATGATCAGGATGGTGACGCGACTTGCCCATAGTCGATCGCGTGTTCAGCCGAGGCCCCCGAAGGAACAGAACCCACTGAGATGCGGAGAAGGCAAAGACTGGACTTTACTCCCGGTAAATGCCCGCAGGCGCTTCAAATTGCTTACAGAAAAGCAAAAGGAGCTCGTCCGGACATCGGAAGCCTCGGAGTTCAATTCCCTTCGCTTCAACAAAAAAAACACAAAGCTGGGCATCGTGGCATCGGGAGTGGCCTATAACTATGTGCTCGAAAATTTTATAGATGATATCGAAATGCCCTCCCTCCTCAAAGTGACGACCTATCCTCTCCCCGAGGGGCTTTTTGCCGATCTTGTCGATCATGTTGAAACGATCTTGGTCGTCGAAGAGGGATACCCTTTCATCGAGCGAAGTCTTCACGGCTTGTTTGGACTATGCGATACCAATCTCTATGGTAAACTGAGTGGACATCTTCCCATAACAGGAGAGCTCTCCCCGAGTGTGGTCCGTCAGGGATTGGGGATGGAGCCTCTCGAACAGAGAAGCACGAGCGGTTTTCCTATGGCGGGAAGACCTCCCCAGCTCTGCCAGGGCTGCGGCCACAGGGATGCCTACAACGCTCTCAATAAAGCCCTGGAATCTTACTCCCAGTCAAATGTCTTTAGCGATATAGGATGCTACACGCTCGGTGCGCTCCCCCCATTTAATGCCATTCAGAGTTGTGTCTGCATGGGCGCCAGTGTTAGCATGGCAAAGGGTGGCGCGGAAGCGGGTGTTTATCCCTCTGTGGCGGTTATCGGCGATTCGACGTTTGCCCATTCCGGTATAACCCCTCTTCTCGATGCTGCCGCTGTGAACACGAATATGACAGTCATGATCTTCGACAATGATGTTGTGGCGATGACCGGGGGGCAGCCCACCTATGCTTCTGGCGATAAACTGATCCGGATCATTGCGGGGGTAGGCGTCGATAAGGACCACATTCGGACGATCATTCCTCTTCCCAAGAACCTGGAATCGAACGTCCAGGTTATAAAAGAAGAACTCGACTACAAAGGATTATCAGTGATCATCGCCGCTAGAGAATGTGTCCAACAGGCTCGGAAGAGGAAAGGGAGCTAAAGTGATGAAACAGGATATCATTCTTGCTGGAGTGGGAGGACAGGGGATTCTGTCCATTGCTTATGTCATCGACAATGCCGCTTTGAAGGAGGGCTTAAGCTTCAAACAAGCTGAGGTTCATGGGATGGCGCAAAGGGGGGGTGCGGTGCAGTCACACATGCGCCTCTCAAATCAACCGATCTACAGCGACCTCATTCCCAAGGGAGCCGCAGATATGATCTTAAGCGTCGAACCCCTTGAATCCATCCGCTATTTTGACTATCTGGCAGCGGATGGGATCGTCGTGACGAGCAGCTCTCCTTTTGTGAATATTCCGAATTACCCCGATCTCGATGAAATCCTGGCCAAGGTCAAAAGTGTCCGTAGGAACATCATCGTTGATTCTGCAAAGTTGGCTCAAGAGGCCGGTTTTGCAAGAGCGCAGAACATGGTGATGCTTGGTGCAGCGTCTAATCATCTGATCCTCGATGAAAAAAATTTAGAGGAGTTTATCCGTGAGTTGTTTAAGCGCCATGGCGATAGAGTTGTCGATATCAACCTTAAAGCTTTCGAGCTCGGGCGCAACGCTGCTAACGGATAATGTCATTACGGAGCAGGGAGTCGCTTGCCGTGTTGGCCGATAAAAATATAGATCAAGAAAAATTAGGATTGTGAAAAAGGGAACCGGCTTTGAATCTCTGCATGAAAAGAGGTGCCTGTCCCAATTTTATAAAAATAGGTGCCAGGTCCACTTTTTTTTCACCCCTGGAGGCAGGTGCCTGACCCCTATTTATAGGAGAAATGAGAATGAAGATTGATTTCAATGAGATAAATGATATCTTCCAATGCGCGGAGGAGGACAACCGGAATTTTCTCCTGGAGCATGAGGTCTACGGGATCCTTCATATCGCTGGGATAGAAACTCCCAGGTGTGCTTTTGTGCGGAAAGGACAGCATATAAAGCCGGATGATCTGCAGATGTTCGAGGGCAAATCTCTCGTACTGAAGATCATCGCTCCCATTATCGTGCACAAGACGGATGTGGGCGGGATCCAGTTCGTCCAAAACGATGCGGACGAACTTAACAAAGCCATAGAAACGATGCTGGCGAATGTTCCTGGAAGGTTTTATGAATGGATCAAAACCTTCCCTGAATCCGGTAAGAAAAAGCAATGGTTGCTCGAAGAGATCGAACAACAGATCCTGGGTGTCCTCGTTGTTGAAAAAGTCGAGTACGACAAAACCGGTTTTGGGACCGAGCTCCTCATGGGGCTGCGGAATTCCCGGGACTTCGGGCCGGTTGCCACGATGGGAGTGGGCGGCGTCGAGATCGAATACCTGAGCGAGCGGATCCAGGAGGGAAAAGCCGTCTCCATCGGATCTCCCCATATCCTCTACAAGGAAGACATCCAGCGCATCCTCGAGCCCCTTGCCGTTTACGACAAACTCGTAGGCAACGTGCGGGGGAGTGAGGCATTGATCTCCAAAGACGAGCTCGTTGAAACCTATTACCGGTTCCTCAAACTGGGTGCTTACTATTCGCCCTACAAAACCGATCATCCCTTCGTTATCGAGGAGGCCGAAGTCAATCCCTTCGTCGTCCAGGACAACAGACTGATTGCTCTGGATGGGATGTGTCGTTTCTCACGTAACCGGAGCGTGCCTCGCCAATCTCGCTACACGAACCTCGAGTATCTACTGAAGCCGAAGACCATCGGCATTATCGGTGTCTCCGAAAAAATGAATGTGGGTCACATCATCCTGAACAACATCCTCAGCGGAGGATTTTACAACTGGAATGTGTTTGTCGTGAAGCCCGATGCCGAAGAGATCGAGGGGTGTGCTTGTGTGCCCACAATCGCAGATCTGCCCAAGACAGTCGACCTGTTCGTGATCGCCGTGTCTGCCGATCAAACCTATGATGTCATTAAAGAGCTCATAGCCCATGAAAAAGCAAGATCGGCTATTATCATCGCGGGTGGCATCGGCGAAAAGAAAGGGACGCAAGACCTCGAGGACGAGATCAAAAAACTTCTCGAAGAGGGCATAAAAAACAACAAACTCACACCAGTGGTCAATGGAGGAAATTGTCTGGGCATCTATTCTAAGCCGGGAAAGTACGATACGACCTTTGTTCCCGATTACAAACTGCCCCGGACAACGGGCCGTAAGACCAACCTCGTCTACCTGAGCCAGAGCGGGGCGTTTATGATCTCCCGGATGAGCAAGCTCCCCAATATCGAGCCCCTCTATGCGATATCCATCGGCAATCAAATCGACCTGACGGTGTCCGATTACCTCAATTACTTCACAAGCGATGATGAGGCTAAAGTTTTCGGCGTTTATGTCGAAGGATTTATGCCTGCCGATGGTCTCGCTTGTGCCAAGGCCGCCTGTAAGATCGTCACACAGGAAGGGAAGATGATCGTCATCTACAAGGCTGGGCGGACACCCGAAGGGAGGGAGGCCACAGCCAGCCATACAGCCTCGGTGGCCGGAGATTACAGCATCTCCAAGTCCATCCTGGAAGAAGCCGGCGCCATCGTTGCAGATAGCATCTTCGATTTTGAAAACTATGTGAAAAATCTCTCCCTGTTGGCTCACAAGGAGATCCGCGGGAACCGGATCGCCATCATCAGCAACGCTGGCTTCGAATGCGTGACGATGGCCGATAATCTCAAAGACGATCAGGAATTCCATCTTGCAAAGCTCACATCGAAAACGAACAAGAGGATCCGGGAGATCCTGGAAACGCAGGGCATAACCAAGCTCCAGGATGTCCATAATCCTCTGGATACGACACCCGTGGCGAGTGATGCTGTGTTTGCCGATTGTGTTGCGGCCATGCTCGAGGACGAAAATGTGGACTGTGCCATTGTCTCGCCGGTGCCGATGACCCCTTCAATGCAAACGCTTGTCCCGGGACGCTTCCATGAAGAAAATGTGTATCATCCCAACAGCATCGCGATGCGTCTTATCGACGTTTTCCACAAAACAGACAAACCGTTTGTTGTGAACCTGGATGCCGGCGATATTTTCAAACCGATGGTCGATTGTCTGGAGCAGGCCGGTGTGCCGACCTTCCGCCGTTCGGATGTCGCGGTGAAATTTTTGCGGAAGTACATCAACAACCGCCTCAAGATCCGCGCCCAGTACGAACACAGGACATAGGGCTGGATACGCCTGCACAAGAACTGAGCACAAAAAGTGCGAGCACGAGGCTTTGTTTTGATTAGGCTGGCACAAAACTTAGGCCCAAATATGATATAATGCCGTTTTATCCGGGAGGGAGCTATCGAATGACCCCAATAAACAGAGAAAAATTTGAAGAGCTTTTTCACAAACACGGGTACACGGATTTCAAATGGATCGACCCTGAAGACGTTGTCGTTGCCCAGTGGGTGCGGATGAAGTGTATGTTCGGTTGCGACGAATACGGAAAGACCGCCACCTGTCCACCCAATGTCCCCTCTGTAGCTGAGTGTGAGAGATTCTTTCGTGATTATAAAGACGCGGTCATATTTCACTTCGAAAAGAAAGTGGATAAACCCGAGGACCGGTGGGATTGGACCCGAAAGCTCAACCGAAAACTCGTCGAGCTTGAGAGAGAAGTCTTCTGCTCCGGCTGCGAGAAAGCCTTCCTTCTGTTCTTGGACAGTTGCAATTTCTGCAAAAACTGCCCGGGACCGAGGGAAAAATGTAAAGAACCGGAGCAGGCGAGGCCCACACTCGAGGCTTTGGCTGTTGATGTCTTTACAACTGTCCGTAAGGTTGGCTATTCGATCGAGGTGCTCTCGGATTATGATAAAACGATGAACCGGTTTGCGTGTCTGTTGATCGCATGAACGGTGTGGAAGATTTGTGCATTCTGCGACTAATACATTGAGTCCAAAGATGTCTATAAGGGAAAGGATAGAGACACTCGAGAGAGAAACACTCCACGCAAAAGCCTGCTTTAGCTCCGATTCCCGGGGGAGGGAGCGTCCCGAAAAGCTCCATTCTATAAGAACCGCATTCCAGCGCGATAGGGACAGGATCGTCCATTGCAAATCCTTCCGGAGGTTGAAGCACAAAACCCAGGTGTTTATGGCGCCTTTTGGCGACCACTACCGCACCCGTTTGACCCATACGCTCGAAGTGTCGCAGATCGCCCGGACGATAGCCAAAGCCTTGAGGCTGAATGAGGACCTGACCGAAGCCATTGCCCTGGGCCACGACCTTGGACACACGCCCTTTGGCCATGCCGGGGAGAACACCTTGAACACTCTTCTGTCTACAGGATTCACTCATCATGAGCAAAGCCTGCGTGTGGTGGAGAACCTGGAATATGAGGGGAAAGGCCTCAACCTAACTTTTGAAGTGCGCGATGGCATCGCCAAGCACTCCAAGGGAAAAGGGGATATCCTCAGCAGAAAT
Source organism: Candidatus Aminicenantota bacterium (assembly GCA_050115915.1). Classification (GTDB taxonomy): domain Bacteria; phylum Acidobacteriota; class Aminicenantia; order Aminicenantales; family Aminicenantaceae; genus WTAW01. Next base: position 702 of record JASFPP010000200.1, on the reverse strand, counting down.
AAAGATGATATGCCGGCCACCTTGGAAGGGCAGGTCGTTAGAACCTCGGATGTTATTGCCTATGTGAACCATGATATCGACGATGCCGTAAGAGCCAGTGTGATAAAGGCCAAAGATATTCCCGAACATCTCGTCGCAATCTTCGGTAAATGGTATGCCTACCGGATAGACAGGATGGTCGAGGATGTGATCGAATCCAGCCTGAAAGTGGATTTAGTGAAGATCGCGATGAGCGAAGAGATCGCTGAGGGTATCGAAGAACTCCGTGCCTTCCTCTACGAGCGCGTGTACTTTAATCCTGCCTCCGGTACCGAGCTCAGAAAAACAGAGAAAATTCTGACGGATCTGTTCGCTTATTTGATGGAAAACCCGGGAGATTTGATCAAGCTGTATCCGGAAGGGGATTCGCTGGAAAGGCGCGTGGGCGATGCCGTGGCCGGCATGACCGATCTCTACGCCCTCCGCCTCTACGAGAATCTTTTTTTCCCCCGCTCCTGGCCCGTCCTCTAAAAGTAGGGGTCAGGCACCTCTTTCCAGGGGTAATAAAAAAGTGGACCTGGCACCCTTTTTCTACACCCCTGGAAATGGTGCCAGGCCCCAATTTTTTTACTTCTCGATAATCTCTTTCAGGTACTTGATCGCTTCCTCATCTTTGAATTGGCCCAGAACTAAAACGAACTGCTTTTGTAACCGTGGATCTTT
>JASFPP010000199.1:0-7185 GCA_050115915.1 Candidatus Aminicenantota bacterium | reverse complement strand
GTTAATTAATCTAAGACAATTAAATCCTTTTTTGACCCAAAATATCTTCTTAGAAGTGTGATTTTGCCCCTAAAATTGACACTCTAAGAAATTTGTTATCTGAAGAATAGCCATTGATCCCCTTAAAGGCGGCATTTTAGGGGCTGAATCAGCCTTCAAAGACATTATCGATGCCTTAAAATTATGATAATCCTATTATTATCAGTTAGTTACTGTGGCCCATCCCCATTTAATAATATTATTGACTCTTGAAGTTTAAATTGATATCTTCTTGGAGGAGATAAGGGAAGACATGGCAGTAAAATGTCCTGATTGCGACACAGAGAATACTCAAGACTCACAGTTCTGTAAAAATTGTGCATCCCCTCTTCCATCTGCGGAGGTGGAGATCACACGCACCAAAACACTGGATGCAACTCTTTTAGAGCTGACCACCGGCTCCACTTTTGCAAACAGATATCAGATCATCGAAGAGCTCGGCAAAGGAGGGATGGGAAAAGTCTACAGAGCCCTGGATAAGAAACTGAACGAAGAGGTGGCTCTTAAACTCATTAAGCCAGAGATATCCGAGGATGAACAGACGGTAGAAAGATTCAGAAATGAATTACGAATGGCTCGGAAAATCAGCCATAGGAATGTAGGCCGTATGTACGAGCTCATGGAGTATATGGGTGTTCACTACATCACAATGGAATATGTCCCCGGCCAGGACCTGCGAAGTTTAATACGCCAGACAGGAAAACTCACTGCAGAGAAAGCCATCTCCATCGCCAAAGAAATCTGTGAAGGCCTGGCCGAAGCGCACAGGTTAGGCGTTGTCCATAGGGATTTAAAGCCCAGCAATATTCTGGTCGATAGAGAAGGGGATGCGAAGATCATGGATTTCGGCATCGCGCGGTTGCTCAAATCTAAAGGCATTACTGGTACCCGGCATATGATCGGGACACCCGAATACATGTCCCCTGAACAGGTCGATGCCGACGGTGACATCGATCAACGCTCGGACATCTACTCGTTGGGCGTGATCCTGTATGAGATGTTAGCGGGAAGAGTCCCATTTGACGGGGATACACCCTTGAGTGTTGCCTACAAACACAAGAATAAAAAACCCGCCAATCCTAGAGATTTTAATGCTCAGATAACAGACGAATTGAGCGTTCTCATACTGAAATGCCTTGAAAAAAACAAAGAAGCGAGATACCAGAGTGCAGGAGAAGTCCGGGCGCAGCTGGAAGAGATCGAAAAAGGCCTGCTTATTCCGGTGATCGTTTCTCCGCAGAAAAGGCCCCTGACATCCAAAGAAATAACCGTGCAATTCAGGATGAAGAAGTTTTTTATTCCCATCGCCGCAGCAATTTTATTAGCCATCGGAGCATTCGTTGTCTGGCAGCTTTTTTTGAAAAAGCCAGCAGCACCCCTTTCTTCCGGTAAACCCGTAATTGCTGTTCTTCCATTTTCTGATCTAAGCCCGCAGAAAGATCAAGAGTATTTTTGTGATGGGATGACCGATGAGATCATCACGAAGTTATCACGCCTTCAGGGTTGGAAAGTGATGAATAAAACGTCAGTCATGCAATACAAAGATACAGACAAGAGCATAAAGGATATCGGTCAAGAACTCGGTGTGGAATCCGTCCTTGAAGGCAGCATCCGGAAGGAAGAGGATGATGTCCGTATTACCGCCCAGCTCATCAATGTGGAAGATGGCTTTCACCTCTGGTCGGAGGTTTACGATCGAAAACTCGAGCGGATTTTTGCTATACAAAATGATATCGCGGAGAATATTGTAAGCGCTTTGAGGCAAAAGCTTACGCCTGAAGAAAAAGAACGACTCCAGAAGAGTACGACGGAAAACATTGAAGCATATAACTTGTATTTACAGGGGCGCTATTATTGGGGAATGAGGACAAGGGAGGCGATGCCAAAGAGCATCGAGCAGTATTACCAGGCCATCGAAATCGACCCAAACTATGCATTGGCCTACAGCGGCTTGGCAGACTGCTACATCGCAGGTGGGGGGAGGCACTTAGATCTTTCGGCCGAGGAGGCTTATGCCAAAGCAAGGGAAGCGGCACAGAAAGCCCTGGAACTTGATGAGACTCTTGCTGAGGCGCACAATTCTTTAGCCGGCGTTTTGACATCCTACTTTTGGTATTGGGAGCGTGCGGAGGATGCGTTTATACGAGCCATCGAGCTCAATCCCAGCTTAGCAACAGCGCGCATCTGGTATGCCGAGCATTTGTGGTCCATAGGACGGCATGAGGTCTCTATACAGCAGGCCAGGTTGGCTTTGGAGCTTGATCCACTCTCACCCATGATAAGCACGTCCTTGGGAGTGTCTCTTTATTTTGCAGGGGAAGATGAACAAGCCAGACAACAGTATCTGCGGACTCTGGCGGTCAGCCCAGACTTTCAGAGAGCCATATACTGGCTTGGATTTAGTTATATAAGAAAAGGAATGTATGGGGAAGCCATTCAACAGTTTCAGCGAGTTATTGATCTGTCTGGAAGCGATCCTGTTGATCAAGCTGCCCTTGGGTATGCCTATGCGGCAGCGGGACAACTCAATAAGGCTGTAGACGTCCTCCGCCGGTTGGAGACACTGGCAACCCGGAGATATGTTTCCCCGGTCGATATGGCTATGCTCCACGTCGGCTTAGGCAATAATGATAAGGCGATGGACTATCTCGAGAATGCTTATGAAGAGCATGCTGACAGAATGTCCTGGATCAAAGTCAATCCAGTGTTCAATCCCCTCCGTTCCGACCCCCGCTTCCAATCCCTCCTTCAGCGCATGAACTTCCCCGAATAAAATAATTGGGGTTGGGCCTCACCAACTTGCTTATTCTGAAACATTTACTTATAGATAAATGGAGACGGGTCACACTAAGTTATTTATATTAAAGAGATTAGGTGGTTCTTTTTGGGCAAAATTGAGGCTTAGCATGATCATTTTAGCCCCAAAATCATACCTCTAAGGAAAAAACACACAGCGACTGGATCATTTCCAATCGCCAGAAGCTACAAAGCCCGCCCAGTAGAAAGGATGTGTGCCCTTGTTCTTTTTGCGCCGTTCCTGAAGCACGCTTAAACTTGCGGCACGCACAGCTTCCGCCGTCCCCAATCCTTTGCTCAGGAGTGCCTCATAGAACGCTTTCATCCACGCCCTTGTGGCTTCGTCTTCAACAGCCCATAAACTTGTCACTAATTTTTGTGCCCCGGCCACGCGGAAAGCCCGCTGAAGCCCATACACTCCTTCGCCTTCTGTTATTTTTCCGATTCCTGTATCACATGCCGAAAGTACGACTAACTCAACGCCAGAAAGATCAAGAGCAGCGACCTCTTCTGCGGTTAGGATCCCGTCATCTTCATCAGGCCCTGCCGATTCTCGGTGATTAGCCCCGGCCAAGGCAATTCCCGACAATAGAAGAGGATTCTCTGTTCCAGCTGCAGGTAAAGGACAATCTCCTTCAAGGAAGAATCCATGGGTGGCGAGATGAAGAATCTGTTTACCCGGAGCCTCCAATTTAAATGTTTGTTCATCGGCCATTGAGCTTGTGAATTTTTCGATTCCTCTTTTTTTTCCGCTCTTTTTCTCCCAAATTTCTGTGATCTCATCAATCTCTTTGTTGGTTGCGGGGAGGGGTTTGAACTCCATGGATTTAAAATTCATACATTGGGAACGCTCTCCACGAAAGAGCACAGATTTAGCTCTCTCTATTAAGCTTTGTTTGGGTGCATGTTCTGGGGAAAGGGCAGAAAAAAGCGAGATTTCATCATAGGCTGGATCCCCGAGAGCTAGCAGTCCTACTCCACTTCTCGAAGTGCCATCGGAGCTTACAATATCCCGCTCTGCTGATAGATAATGTATCAATGGTCCTTTTTCGATTAAGTATTCTTTACTATTAATAGGAAGAGAAGCGAAATTAACTGCATACAAAGAACTATCTGGTACTATAATAACCTGTTTAGCTCCTCCAACATAGGGGATTATTGGATCCCACACTTTTTGTCGGAGAATCTCACCTGAAGATCTATAGGCGACCTCTGAATCCTTGTTAGAACGCCCGGGGATCCTGGTCCCTCTGGCAGCCTCCTGGCTCCAATCAAAAATTAGTGGTTCAATTTCTTCAGCCTTTCCAAGAGGGATAACCATGGGTTCTTTATTTTGTGCTTGGAGAACAAAAGCTACGTATGTAGGTATCTCAACTAGTTTGTAGCTATCGGTATCTATTTCGTTAGTTCGTAGCTCGTCCATTAGTGAGAGTTTATTATGAAAATAATAGGCAAAGGCTACAAGAGCAGAATCTGATGGTAGTGATGATTTAACTTCCGTAAAACCTACTTGGCTCCGAGTCATCTCTTCGTTAAACGCAGTGCTCGCGTTAGCAAGTATTCTCTCCGCTTGTTCTTTCTCTGAGGTCGTTTTTTCTAAAAGGTTGATGTAGTTCTCCTCAGGATCACCCGGATTAGGACCACGAACCATGAGATTCGCAAGTCTTTGGCGCGCCGCAGCAAGAGATTCGACAAGATCAGCAACTTCTGGGTCGCTCCTCTCGACCACAGTGCGATGTCGCGTTGCCATCTCATCAAGCAAAAAAGCCCGAGATCGAATGAGAGTATCCCATGCTTTACTGACGAACCCATGGATTTCTTCAGGATGTTTCACAGCTAAAGAAAGGCAGATATCAAATCCTATATAAGCTTCTCTAGCTGCAAAGGCCAGTGCTTGTCGTTCTGAGCCCCCTCTGGATATCAAACGTGTGTGGTTCCGTATTATCTCTTCTGACCGCCACGCTTTCTCGATTGCCTCATTTATACGGCCTGCGCACCAAAGATATCTGGCAAAATGCCGCAGTATCATCGCCATTAAGGGATGATCAGGACCAGCTGATTTCTCAGTGTTGATTTGTGCACGTTCTATCAGAGCTAATGCTTCCGCAATATTGCCTCTTTCCTGCTCGAGTGAGGCCAGATTGATGAGACTGCTTGACACATCTGGATGATTTGGGCCTAAGTTTTTTTCCTGTATCTTGAGAGTGCGATGTATGAGATCGATTGCTTCATCCTGGCGCCCTGTTTGTTCAAGACATATTGCATAATTGCCGATATAGGGAATGAGCTTCATATTATCGGAGCCAAAAACTTTTTCCTGGATGGAGACGGCTTCTTGAGCGAGAAATGTGGCTCCTGTGAAATCTCTCATGTTGCTGAGCACATTCGAGAGGTTTATGAGAGCCATCGCCACCATAGGACTCTCATTCCCAAATGTACTCTTGAAAATCTTTAGGCTTCTCTCGAGGAGTGCTTTGGCTCTTTCATATTCCCCTGTTCTTCTGAGCACAACTGCCAGATTGTTGAGACTGTGCGCCACAGTTGGGTGATTATCGCCATAGACTTTTTCTCTTATCGCCAGCGCCCGTCCATGACATTCTATCGCCTTGGTATAATCGCCCATGTCCTTATACAAGTAACCGAGATCGTTCATGATAGAACCAACACTTTGATGGTTTGGGCCATTCGTTTTTTCCAGAATAGGCAATGCACGATCATAGTAGTTTTTCGCCCCGGCATAGTCTCCCATTGTGTGTAAAACTATGCCTAAGCTCTGAAGGCTCCTTGCTATCAACACATGCTCTGGATCGAGGGTTTTCTCCCGGATTTTATATGCTCGTTCGAGTGTTGAATTGGCCTCTGCGGGTTCTCCAGTATCCTCGAGAAACAGTCCAATATCGCTGAGAGTAGAAGCCACATCCAAGTGCTCAGGTCCCAACTTCTCCTCTTGAATCTTCAACGCCTGGTATAAAAATTGCTTTGCTTTCACATAATCTTGGATTTTATGGAGCAAAACTCCATGGGAGTGCATAATGCTTGACGTTTCAATATGATCGGGACCAAATGTCTTATTAGCCATCGATAGTGCCAACTCATTGAGTTCTTTGGCTCTCGCATAATCCCCTGCTCTTTGGTAAATAGAGGAAAATTCAACCAGACTTCTCATAACTTCAGGATGATCCGGCCCCAACTTCCGTTCGAGGATTGTTATCGCTCGATCGATCAAACCTCGAGTTTCTTCATTAACTTGTTTTTCCACACCAACGTTGGCATCGACAAGCACCTCAAGAACTTGTGCTGTCTGCAGTGAATCGTTCCCGTATTTGTCTTCAATTTTAGATAGAACCTTCTGAGCTAGCTCCTTTGCCTCAACATAGTTCCCCTCTTTGAGCAGCCCTTTAACGTCGTCCAGTTCCTGAAGTGCCTGTTCTCCCATTCCCTGATCGGATACAGATTTCTTTTGATTCCCCAAAAGGATACTAAATAGTGCACAAGATAACAGCAATACGAAGACAAGTCCTATAATCCTTTTATATTTGGTTCCGCACCTCATAGCACTGCCTCAACTGAGGATCTCAGGAGATCTTGTTCCCCTTGCTATCTCATTCTAAACTGAACCGATTGCGATTTCAACTGTTCCCCCCTATCTGTTTGTGCCATTACCTGCCAACTGTATGATCCGCCTGGAATGAGCGCCTTGCGCACGGACTCAGACAGGATTGCAATCGAGCCTTGTACTGTTTCCGTCCACACGACCTCTCCGGTTTCTGTGTATATGCTGACTTCATAGGATTCGATTCCTGAAATTGGCTTCCACTTAAGTTCATTCAGTTCACTGACTTCACCCACAGGCGAAACGACTAGGATAGAAACATCGTCAAAACCCCGGAGTCGTTGAACCTCACCAGTCGGTCCTTGGAAAAGTATCACAACCAGACTTATGATCAATACCACCGATAATCCTGCAGTTGCATAGACCCAGGGTCTCTGAAAAATATGAGCAAATCTGTTTCTACGAGGTGGTTCGGGTAGGCTCTCTTCCTCCTCCTCTTTAGTAAGCTCCATGTCTTCCTCAGGAGCCAACTTCTTTTCTCGAATCAAATTTATGAGAGGAGCTGCGCTGTAAAGACTCTGAAAACAGTATTCACAGTCGAGCAAATGGTCCTCAAACTGCTTCTTTTCATCCTCTGTGAGGATTCCCAATTCATAACTTCCGATCAATTTACCGATGTCTTCGTCTTTGCAAGTCATTCTATTTCCTCTAATAGAGGGAGTTCTATATCTCCACCCCAAATTCGTCTTTCAAGATTCTCATAAGAGTTTGCCGGGCACGATAGATCCGCGTATAAA
>JASFPP010000198.1:0-7202 GCA_050115915.1 Candidatus Aminicenantota bacterium | reverse complement strand
ATATTTCAAAGTATCCCCATTCATGCATGCGCATAAGATAAACGAACCTATACTCCTCATCCATGGTGAGATCGACAACAACTCGGGGACATTCCCGATCCAATCCCGCAGGCTCTTTCATGCTCTCAAGGGGCATGGAGCGACAGTGCGGTTGGTCTTCCTCCCGCATGAAAGCCACGGCTACAGGGCTAAGGAATCGATACTCCATGTTTTAGCCGAACAGTTCGAGTGGTTCGACAAATACCTCAAGAGCAACAATTAGGGGTCAGGCACCACTTTCCAGGGGTGGAGAAAAAGTGGACCTGGCACCTATTTTTAACATTCTTCATGCGGACCAGATAAGGGCCGTTTTTCAAGCAAAATGCAAGGAATGAACAAGGATAAAAAATGAGAGAACCAAAATGTGCAGCGTGTAAAACGAAATTGTGCACACAAGGCATTACAGATGAAGAACTCCTGCCTTCATACTGCCCGACAACGAATTATAAAGAGTTGATCGAGAAGGTGAAGACAAAGTACCAATCCGAAGAACTCAAGATTTTTTTTCAATGTTCTGCACTCCTCGAGAAAGAGTGCTATGACGAGAAGGCGGCGAGAGAAGAAGGCCGTACTGTACCGCTTCGGCCTCGGATCAAGGAGATCGCCGAATTCGCAAAAAAAATAGGAGCAAAGAAGATCGGGTTGGCCTTTTGCAGCGGCCTGCAGGATGAAGCGAGCCGGGCCAATAAGATTCTTGAAGGGCATGGTTTGGAGGTGGTCTCTGCGATGTGTAGTTGTGGGGCGGTCGACAAAAAAGATGTGGGGCTCCCCGATGAATATAAAATTAGGAACCCAGAAAATTTCGAGGCTGCATGCAATCCCCTTATGCAGGCCGAGCTTCTAAACCGAGCGGGAACAGCCTTCAATGTGATCGTCGGTTTGTGCGTTGGCCATGATATGTTATTCACCAAGTATTCTGATGCGCCTGTTACTACACTAATTGTTAAAGACAGGTTCACAGGCCACAATCCAGTTATTACCCTCTATTCAAGATATCATAGAGATCTGGTATAACATTTCATTTGAAGGCGATCGGGTCTTTCTGGCAAGAATCACATATATTTTTTGCCTTAAGCTGAATTAGCCGTTCCCATACGACTAAAAGAGAAAGAAGCTTTGTATCTCAAAAAACAATACTTATGATTTGTTGAAGATGTGTAGTCAAAAGGATAAAATATGAACGATTTATGCAATAAACAGGAATTCATAAACGTGGATACGAGGAGGGAGCTGTGAAAAGAACAATCTTCGTTTTGATGATTTTAATAGCATTTTCTACAGTAATGATATCGGCCAATGCTTCAACTGTGCCCGGTCAAAAAATCAGAGTAACGCTCAAGGAGATCACGCCTTTTCCCTATGTCAGTGTCCGCCACCAGGGGCCGTTATCCGGTTTTGAGGATGCTGTTGCCATATTGATGAGTAGCCTTGGCCGCCAGAACATCTCCCCTGCAGGGAACATGTTCGCAATCATGCACAAGATCCCCAAGGAAGGAGAAGACATCACTCTGGATTGGGAAGTGAGCTTCCCCATCACAGCACAGGTGTATCCTCAGCCTCCATTGACAAAAGGACTTTGGGAATATTCCACTGTCGCATCGGCAACCCATACAGGTCCTATCCCATCGATCGGCGAAACTGTCGATGAAGTGCTCCTATGGGTAGAACAAAACGGTCATGCAATGGCAGGCCCGATCTTGGCGGTATTCCTGAACATCAGCGATCCTGACACAATTCCCAGCCGCTTACAGACCGAAATCTGGGTCGCCATCGAGAAATAGATATGGAGAAGAAAAGGGGATAGACTACTTTTAATGGAGGGGTAATAAAAAAACAGCCTGTAGCCTTATTATTTCAAGCCTATTTTCTTGAGCAGTTTCTTAAACCTTGGGTCTGAACGGAAACTCTTTTCATGCTCAGGAGAAGTTTGGTATACATCAAGGAAGGGCATGAATGGATCGCGTTCCTCACAGGCCTTATTATACCATTCATAAACTTTATCACGATCTCCAAACCCTAAATAAACAGTGCCAATAGAGGTCAGATGGATGTATCTTTCTTTTGATAGTTCTAACAAATCATGAAGCACCTTATCTGCCTTCTCTGTATCCCCTATCACTGCGTATGTAAATCCAACCCAACCTATAGCCCACGGCAGTCCCCCCGTGAACTTTACTCCTTTTTGGAAAGAAGCGAGTGCCTTTTTATACTCTTTTTTTTGGACATATATATACCCGAGATAAAAATTTGCCAAGCCAAAATTCGGATCCATATCGAGAACTTTACCAAGTTCCTCCTCTGCCTCTTCCAATTTTCCAGCTACGCGTAACCAATCCGCCAAGAAGGTGCGAATATGGATAGAGAGCGGATCTAGCTTTAAGGCTTTTTTAAACTCATTAATCGCCTCATCTAGCCGGCCCATACTCAACAAAAAATTGGAATGCCAGGCATATGCTTGCGCATAATTCGGATTGAGCTCAAGGGCTAGCTTGAATGCTCTCTCAGCTGCAACCCAATCCCAATCATAGTGTAGATAGATAAAACCAAGCGAATTATGAGCTTCCGCAAGAGTATCATCGATCTCTAAGGCTTTCTGTGCAAAGTCTCGGGCCTTCGGGAAAGACTCTTTAGGGGCCATCCACCCCCAAAAGCCCAATGTATTGAAGGCGTCAGCCAAAGCAGCATAAGCCAACGCATAAACAGGATCCTTTTCCAATGCCTGCTGAAAAAAAACCATCCCTTTCTGCATACTTTCAGAGGATCTTTTGTTCCAAAAATAGATTCCTTTTAGATATAAGTCATAAGCTTCCGGATCTTCGGTATGGCGCTTCACCATCTTTCGCTTCTCTTCTCCGAGTAGTTTCAGCCTGAGCTTGTTCACGATCGCATGAGAGATCTCATCCTGTAAAGCAAAGATATCCGCTTCATCGCGTTTGTACTTTTCGGACCATAACGGGTAGCCGTCGGCAACATTGACCAACTGAACGGTGATTCGCAATTTATTTCCCGCTTTTCGCAAACTTCCCTCCAGCACCATATCCACATGAAGTTTTGTCCCGATCTCCTGGATATCGATCTCTTTCCCTTTGAATGAAAATGTGGAAGTCCGTGCCGGTACCCGCAATGACTCGATGTTGGTCAATCGGTTTATAAGCTCATCAGCTAGGCCGTCACAAAAGTACTCCTGATCTTTTTGAGCGCTCAAATCCGCAAAGGGAAGCACAGCGATAGACCTTCCGGTCGGTATTTCAGTGATAGGAGTCGTCAGAGGTTTTGTCTCAGGTGGCACCTCTAGAACGGTCGAAACACCCTCTTCGACCCCACTCAAATCCGCAATCAACTCATCTGTGCTCTGCGGTCTTCTCGATTTTTCTTTTTCCAGACATTTTAATATGATCCGGCTCAAATCATCGGGGATTTGTGTGTTATGAGCCTTCGGATCCCGGGGATCTTCACTCTTGTGTTTCACGCCCACCGTAAAGGGAGTATCGCCCTCGAAGGGGACTCTTCCCGTAACCATCTCATAAAGGATAACACCGAGTGAATAAAGATCAGACCGTTGGTCGACCTCTTTGCCCTCCACTTGTTCTGGAGACATGTATTCGGGCGTTCCGATCATGACACCTGATCCAGTAATACCCTTTGTTCTGAGCGAACGGGCTATGCCAAAATCCATGATTCGTACATTACCAGCCTTATCTATCATTATATTGCTGGGTTTGAGGTCCCGGTGGATCACTCCCATTCTGTGTGCTTCCGATAAGCCTTCACACACCTGTTTGGCAACATTAACTGACGTTGCCACGCTCAACTGCTTCGACATCCGGATCATGCTCTTCAAATCTTCGCCAGGGACATATTCCATCGTTATGTAATAATTGCCCTCTTCCTTATTGAGATCGTACATTCGGCAGACATTTCTATGGCTGATTTTACGGGCAAGCTTGAGTTCGTTCTGAAAACGCGCAATCATCCTTTCATCCCTGGAAATCTCGGGTTTTATGAGTTTAAGGGCGATCTTTTCCTTGACCTCGGTATCGATCGCCTTGTAGACTTTGCCCATTCCTCCTCTTCCCAACTCCTCGACAATCTGGTATCTTCTGGCAAACGTCGCGCCTGTAGCCAATTCTTCCCTGGGAGCTTGAAGGGTTTCCGTATGCTTTATAGAGAGATCATCCGGAGAGGCAAATTTGGTGCCGCACTTTCCACAGAAAAGTGTTTCTTCGGGATTGTCAAATTGACAATTGGGACATTGAATGGCCATTATTTTCCCCTTTGGCTTTACAGAAAAAAATATATCAGCTTAACCAAGAAGAGTCAAACGACAAAACAGAAAAAGACAAGATCAAGCAGTTCATGACATGATTCCTATAAGAGAAATTAAACATTTTTTTTACTCCTTATACATTAATGCAAGACAAAAAGATATACAGAACGTAAAATAGGGGGTTATTTAATAAGGGAATATTCAATTCCTATTTTTACTGAATTTTGTGCAGGAGGAAAGATGAATCAAAAATCCCGAATTGGACGAAGGTCCTTCATGAAGAAATCTGCTGCAGGAGCGATTGGAGCAGGCATAGCCGCAGGCAGTAGTTGGGCTCAAACAACACAAGAGAAGGAGCATGCTCCCTTAAAGATCAAAGAATACCGCACTCTGGGACGAACAGGATTCAAAGTTTCTGACATCGGGGCTGGATCCATTACGGACGAGGGAGTCCTAAGTGCCGCCCTCGATGCCGGAGTAAATTACATAGATACGGCAGAGGAATACCCGGGTCATCATAAAGTCGTGGCCAATGTGATGAAAGGACGCGACCGGAAATCCATATTCATCAGCACAAAATTGATTGTCAACGAGGATAAATCCAAAGAGGGATTTCTCAAGCGCTCACGCAAGTGCCTCGAAGAACTCGATATGGAATATGTCGACTGCATGATGATTCACTGTGCTGAAACAGTCGAAACTCTTAAGACACCAGGATTTCATGCGGCTATGGACGAACTCAAAGCGGAGGGCAGAATCCATCACGTCGGTGTATCCAACCACGGCTCCTTTTGGTTCAAAGATCCTGAAGAAACCATGGCTAAGGTTCTCCTGGCCGCTGCTGAAGACGGCCGTTTTGATGTGTTCCTCCTCGCTTATAACTTCCTTAAAATGGATCAAGCTGAAGAAGTGCTCAATGCCGCCCACAAAAAGAACATCGGTACCGCACTCATGAAGACCACTCCAGTGGCCCTCTACCACTCCATGAAATCCTATGTCGATAGGATGGAAAAAGAAGGCAAGGAGATCGATCCCCTCTACAAAGAAGGAGTGAAGAGATACCAGGACAAATACGACCGGGCCCAAGGATTCCTCAAGAAATACAACCTTCAGGATCCAAAAGAGATCAAAGCCGCAGCCGTGAAGTTTGTATTGGGAAATCCAGATGTCAGCACAGTTTGTTGTCTGGCCAGGACTTACGAGGATATGGAGGGCTTTCTGAAACTCTCAGGTACCCGGCTGACGGAAGAGGACCAAGTCAAGCTTGATGCCTATCGTGAGGGATGCGGAGATCTCTACTGCCGCCATGCCTGCGGTGAGTGCGAACCGCAATGTCCCCATGGAGTGCCCGTCAACACCATCATGCGGTATCATCATTATTTCGTCGCCCAAGGCCGCGAAAAAGAGGCCATGCTCAAGTATGCGAAAATCCCTGGTGCAAAAGCCGATCTCTGCAGCACATGCCGGGGATATTGCGAAACTGAATGCCACTACAAAGTCCCCATTCAAGGCAAACTCCTTCTCGCACACACTCAACTCACAATGCCATAAAACGTCTTTGTTTTTTCGAAATATTATAAAATCATCAACACATTCTGGTGTCTTTTCCCATCAAACCTGGCATAATTATTGCACTTTCATTTTATTGTCTCTTACATCAGAAGATAGGCGATTTAATGTAAAGTTCCTTTACTAAAGCTGATTTTGTATTTACAAAATATGTGCAAAAATAAAGGAAATGTCATCTAGTCGCACGATTTCTCAAGGATACAGGGGATCTCAAAAAGTGAAAAAATGCGGGTTGGTGATTTTCGCATTTTTGATCTTGCCCTCCCTCTCCTATTCGGGCGATAAAATCTGGAAGAAATTCACGATCGAACTCTCCGGTGGAATATCCACAATGAATCCAACCGACTTGAATCTCCATGCGGAACGGAGTCAAAAAATCGAAAAATTCTATAACGACGACTTCTTCGATTACCGGCTATCACAGAACAGCAGTTTTGCCTATACAAAAACAACTCACAGTGATTTCCCAAAAATAAAGAGCGCTTATCTCCTCGGTTTTCGGTTCATCTACAAAATCAACGAACGTTTCGGAATTTCGTTCGGACTCAAAGGACTGTCGAGAGAGTTCAGCCATGACGTAACCAATGCGTGGACTTTTCCCTACGATTACGGCAACTATCAATTTCGGACCGCTTATTCACCTTACATCTTATCTGTTCGTGGATACATTCCCGCCATAGGAATTCATTTCCAAAAAGCCATAAAGGGAAAGCTATCGATTGGAGGTTTCCTTGAGACCGGGCCCCTCTACGGTAAATGCTCCATCGGGTATGATTACACAGAAGAATGGTATTCAGACGAAGGAAATCTTATTCACAGATCCTCCAACGAATTCCTCGAAGAGACCGGTGAGGGAAACGGATATTCACTGGAAGCAGGCTTAAGAATCTCTATAGCCGTGGGGAAGTTTATTCCCTTTTTTGAGGGAAGTTATGCCTTTCAGAAAATCAAAGATCTCTCCGGCCCCGGAACTGAACGAATCGCATTCCTCGAAGAGACATGGGAGGGAGAATGGGGGATCAAACAATACACTTTATCTAGAGAGTGGGGGGAATTGACTTACGAATACCCCAGCAACTATTGGGAGGAAGGAGCTCTAACCAAACATCGAGATTTCAGCCTTGATTTATCCGGATTTCAGCTTCGCTTAGGGATCGCTTACAGATTTTAAATGAAATGAACGAGTTCAATGAAATTTATGATCAGATCAAATTCAGTGGTTCACCTTAAAAGATATTTATTTCGAATAAAAAATTCACCAAAGGGACTGTTTTTTCTGTTTCTCGTCTTTTTTATTGGCCTCGTTGGTATTTCACAAGAGAGGAAA
>JASFPP010000197.1:0-7241 GCA_050115915.1 Candidatus Aminicenantota bacterium | reverse complement strand
GAATCAAGGACCTCATACTTGGAGATCTTCGTTTTTGTCAACCGATTCACAGTTTCAACATCAATTCCCTCGTTAATGATCACTCGATTACGATCTAACAGGTTTGTCTTTGTTATGGTATTCCTAACAATGGTGTAGTTCCTTTCCACAGGCAATACATAGCTGTAGATCCCTGAGTGCATAAAATGCTGGCCGTCAACAAAAATCCAGAATGTATCCGGTATAGGATATGGAAGTGTTCGAATCCCCACACCAAAGACAAACTCGACATCCGGAGGCAGGGGGGCCCATCCTATATAAGCGCCTCCACTCCTCCAGGTCACCCAGGCAGGACCCCAGATATGCCCCGGTACCCAAAACCATCCCAGTGACACATCCCAACTCCAACGGCCATAATGAAAGGGGGCCCATCCCCATTCATAGCGTGAGATCCAGGTCCATCCATGGCTGGTCCAGAGCCAACGTCCGTTTGTATAAGGACGCCACCCATACCTAGTTCCGTATGGAACCCAGACATATCCATAAGCAGGGTAATCTATCCATGCTCCATAGGGAGAAAGATAGTCAAAAAAATAGGCCGTATCCATACGGGAGGGATAGTCCCTGTAGTCCTCTTCATAATAGCCTTCTTCCTCGGGTGGTGGGTAGCCGGCTTCCGGGTAAGGCACATAATAGATACAAGAAGCAGCCAGGATAACCCCCAGCAGGATCGAAAGTAAAAGTAGCTGTTTTTTCATTTTTTTCTCCACGATTAATTTTAATAGCAAAAAATATGCCAAAAAAGCCCACGCCTGATATCACAACACTTTTAAACAGATATTGTTTACAATAAAGGTCAATTGTCCCCTCTGGACCCATAGAATGACCTCCCTAATAACCCTACATTTTCCCAGTCATTTTTTCAATAGGGATACACAATCAATCCATCTCTTTAAAAACCTTTTTGATCCTCTTGAAAGCCCAGTTCAAGTCTTTCTGTTTGATGTTCAGAGGGGGAGTTAAACGGATGACATTTTCATGCGTATCCTTGCACAGCATGCCTTCTAGCTTGAGTGCTTCACAAAATCTGCGTGCACCTCTGGCTTCGGGCTTCAGTTCGATCCCCATCAGCAAGCCTTTTCCCCTCACTTCTTTGATATGCTTGCTTTTCATGCTCTGGAGTTTCTTGAGAAAATATTCACCCTGCTCCTCTGAATTTTCGATCAATCCTTCCTCTTGAAGAACCCGGATAGACTCTCTGGCCACTGCACAGGCCAAGGGATTAGCGCCGAATGTCGAACCATGGGTTCCTGGAGTAAAAACTTCGAGGACATCTCTCCTAGAAAGGACAGCAGAGATGGGGATACACCCTCCGCCAAGGGATTTCCCTATCATAAGAACATCGGGCTTGATGGATTCGTGTTCAAAGCAAAAAAGTTTCCCCGTTCTTCCCAATCCTGTCTGGATCTCATCCGCCATGTACAGCACATTGTTCTCCTCACAGATTCTCTTGGTCTCGAGTAAATAGCCTTCAGGAGGCATGTTGATCCCACCTTCCGCTTGGATGGGCTCCATTAAAAAAGCCGCTGTATTTGGAGTTATGGCGTTTTCTAATGCGCTTGCATCTCCATAAGGAACCTCGACAAATCCAGGAGTAAAAGGGCCAAAATCATTCCTGTACAACTCTTCCGAGGCGAAACCGATGATTGTGATCGTGCGTCCATGAAAATTGTTCGAGCAGACAATAATCTCAGCCTTATCTTCGGGTATTCCTTTTCTCTGATATCCCCACATGCGAGCGGCTTTGAGAGAGGTCTCTACGGCCTCAGCCCCTGAATTCATGGCTAAAACCATTTCATAGCCGGTCAAATCGCATATTTCTTTGGCGAATAACGGCCATTGGTCATTGCGGAAAGCCCGGGATGTGATCGTGAGTTTTTTTGCCTGATCCGCAAGCGCTTTTACGACACGGGGGTGACAATGGCCCATGTTCACAGAAGAATACGCGCTCAAGAAATCGAGATACTTATTCCCCTCAACATCCCACACCCAAATATCTTTACCCTTATTGATGACAACATCAATGGGATCATAATTACAGGCACCGTATATACTCTCTACGTCGATGAGAAATTTACTGTCCATCTTCGCTCCTAATATGAATTATGGTCGTTTGCTCATCAAGATTCTATATATTCTGAAAGATACAGACTCTATAAAGATTCAAGTTTCATCTTAGGTGGCGGAGAGGGTGGGATTCGAACCCACGGTACGGGATTCCCGCACACACGCTTTCCAAGCGTGCTCCTTAAGCCACTCGGACACCTCTCCGACGCGGCGATCAAAGCTTGGAATCTACATAAGAATTTTTAAATTACCAAAAAAAATGATTCGGGTCAATCAAACGCCTTAGTTCACTGTAATCAAAAACTTATCTTGATTTCATTTAAAACTTGACTTTAGTGTTCAAATTGTTTTTAATAGTATTCTCTAAATCATTATTTATTAACTTTTTTTGCATTTCGCGTACAAAATGAGCTTATTTCGAGAGAATTTCTTTAAAAACTGACTAAACAATTCTTAAAAAGATTCTGTGGGCATCAAAGATTAGAGAAAGGAGACAAACACAATGGCAAAAATCGTGAATTCATGGAACGAATGGGATCCTCTGAAACGTGTGATCGTCGGAAAACCAGAGGGTACCAATATCCCCGCTCCTGAACCGGCATGGTGGTATGATCGTCCGGAGGGAGGATATCCACTGGGCTCGTTCGGTCCTTTTCCTCAGGAGATGTATGAAAAAGCTAACGAGCAGATGGAGTATTTTGTTAAAACTATGGAAAAACGCGGAATCATCGTGGATCGAGTGGAGCTCCATCCATCATTGCTCGACCGGCACCCCGTATCCACACCAGATTGGACCCAGCTTAACCAGCATGGTGTGAATAATGTGCGTGACGTTTTTCTCCCTATTGGGAATGAGATCATGGAAGCAACAACCTGCCGGCGATCGCGTTGGTATGAGTATCTGAACCTTCGGCCGCTTTTCGAACGTTACTTCGAAGAAGACCCGGAGTTTCTGCATACGGCAGCCCCCAAGCCAAGATTGACAGATGAATCGTACGTCAAAAACTTTTATTACTACCTCTTCAATGTCTGGACAGACGAGGAGAAACTCGAAAGAGTCCGCAACTGGCAGTATCAGCTGACTGAAAAGGAGCCCCTGTGGGATGCTGCGGATGCCGCCCGCTGCGGGAAAGATGTTTTTTGGCAGGGCTCTTGCGTGACGAACAGAAAAGGCATGGACTGGTTGAAGCGCTACTTCGACGCAAAGGGAATCCGGATCCATGAAGTGCTCTTCGACAACAACTTTCACCCCTGGCACATCGATGTGAATATGCTACCTCTAAGGCCAGGCCTAGCTGTCTACAACCCGGAGTGGTATCCCATCACTGAGAATTTCAAGAAGCTTATGGCAATGAACGACTGGGAGTTGATCCCGGCAGCACAGCCGACATACGTCCATAAAAACCTTTGTTATCTGACCGGCCTGTACGAAAGCCGTTCATGGATCTCGATGAACACGTTCTCCCTCGGGCCTAACACGGTCTGTGTAGAATCGCATGAAACAGCATACTGCGAACAGCTGGATAAATTGGGATTCGAGGTTGTGCCTATTCCTTATGAAGCCGTGATCCCGTTTGGTGGTGCTCTTCACTGTACAACACTCGATATTTATCGAGAAGGAACATGCGAGGATTATTTCCCCAAACAGATCGAGGATTATTAAAACTGTCTTCATCAGGATTCAGTTGCCATTTGTTTTGACAAGAATATATCAAGTTTGTAGAATGAGTCTCTTCCGCGAGTGATATTGGAGAGTCATAGTGGGAGATAGACTGTCTATGAACAAAAGGAAAAACCTGTTCTCAGGCTTTTTTTTGAGCTAGCTTTCCTCTGATAGCCAAAATTATTTGTAAGCCTAGATTAATCACGAATGAGGTTGCTGTAAAGGCAAGGTCGTATCTTGCAAGGCCGAATCGACCAATTACCTTTACGAATAACATAGGTGGAAAGGAGTACTTTTATGGCAAAAAAAGTCATCATAATGGGTGCCGCAGGGCGTGATTTTCACAATTTTAACACAAATTTTCGCGATAATTCCGATTATGAGGTTGTCGCCTTTACAGCGGCGCAGATCCCCAACATCGAAGGCCGAGTTTATCCTGCTGAGTTAGCAGGAAGCCTTTATCCAAACGGCATCCCCATTGAAGAAGAAGCAGACCTGGAGGCCTTGATCAACAAACATGGAGCGAACGAGGTCGTTTTTTCCTACAGCGATGTCCCCTATAACTATGTCATGAACCGTTCCTCCATTGTCAATAACGCGGGCGCATCCTTCCGGCTGATGGGATTGGCTGAAACTTGGATAGAATCCACAAAACCGGTTGTTTCGATTTGCGCCATCCGGACAGGCTGTGGGAAGAGCCAGACAACACGGCGGGTTGCTGAGATCCTTATCGAGCGCGGGAAAAAAGTCGTGGCCATCCGCCACCCTATGCCCTATGGAGATCTGGTAAAACAGCGGGTGCAACGGTTTGCTTCTCTTGAGGACTTGGATCTACATGAGTGTACGATCGAAGAACGAGAGGAGTATGAGCCCCATATTATGCGCGGTGTCGTTGTTTTTGCGGGTGTTGATTACGAGGCTATTCTGCGTGAAGCGGAAAAAGAAGCGGACATCATCCTTTGGGACGGCGGTAACAATGATTTTTCTTTCTACAAACCTGATATCTACATCACTGTTCTCGATCCTCATCGTCCCGGGCATGAAACGAGTTATTATCCCGGTGAGGTTAACCTGAGAGCAGCAGATGTGCTTGTCGTTAATAAAGTGGATTCTGCAGATCCTGCCAATGTCGAAAAGGTTATCGCCACCGCCAAACAGATAAATCCTGGGGCTACGATCATCAAAGCGGAATCGCCTTTAACCGTCGAAGATCCATCTTTGATCAAGGATAAAAAGGTTCTTGTCGTGGAAGATGGCCCGACCCTGACGCACGGGGAAATGAAATACGGCGCTGGTGTCGTGGCCGGACAGAGACATGGCGCGGCTGAATTTGTAGACCCGAGGCCCTATGTCGTCGGGACCATCGCCGAAACCTTCGAAAAATATCCAGACATCGGTATTTTGCTCCCTGCCATGGGATATGGTGATCAACAAGTGAAAGACCTGGAAGCTACGATCAATGCGACACCCTGTGATTCGGTTATCATCGGTACACCCATAGACCTCAGACGCGTGTGCAACATCCAGAAACCATCCACACGTGTGATGTATAACCTCAAAGAAATCGGCGAACCGACACTCGTTGAAGTATTGAAGGATATTTGAGGATAAAATGGCCTACAACCTGAGAAACCGGCACTTCTTGAAGCTTTTGGATTTTACTCCCGGAGAGATTCGGTTTTTGCTCGACCTTTCGCTGGACTTGAAAAAGGCCAAGTATTCGGGCACAGAGCAACCAAAGCTGCAGGGGAAAAATATCGCCCTTATCTTTGAAAAAGCCTCCACTCGAACCCGTTGCGCCTTTGAGACAGCCGCATTCGACCAGGGCGCGAACGTGACCTATCTCGGCCCGACTGGATCTCAGATCGGCGCCAAAGAATCCATGAAAGATACGGCCAGGGTATTGGGACGAATGTATGATGGCATCGAATACCGCGGCTTTGGACAGGATCGAGTGGAAAAGCTCGCCGAATACGCCAACGTTCCCGTTTGGAACGGCCTGACCACAGAATTCCACCCCACCCAGGTTCTGGCCGACCTTATGACGATGATGGAGCATTCGGATAACCCCCTGAAAGAGGTGTCTTTTGCCTATCTGGGAGACGCCAGGAACAACATGGGTAACTCTCTTTTGATAGGGGCCGCAAAAATGGGAATGGATTACAGGTCCGTCGCACCAGAGAGCTTGCAGCCTGAAAAACAGCTCATCGACAATGCGAAGGAGATCGCACAAAAAACCGGAGCGAACATCCTATGCAGCGACGATATCACAAAGGGTGTGGATGGGTGCGATTTTCTCTGCACGGATGTCTGGGTCTCGATGGGAGAAGCGGAATCGGTCTGGAAAGAGCGTATCGATCTGCTCAAGCCCTATCAGGTGAACACAGAGATCATGCAGAAAACACGCAATCCCCAGGTCAAGTTCATGCATTGCTTGCCCTCATTCCACAACCGCGAAACGACCATCGGCGAAGACATCTATCAAAAGTTCGGGTTGGAGGCCATGGAAGTCACGGATGAGGTCTTTGAATCAGAGGCCTCGATCGTCTTCGATGAGGCTGAGAACCGGATCCATACGATCAAAGCGGTTATGGTGGCTACCCTGGGGTGCTGACTTCCCAAGAAAGAATAGACTGTAACCGGGCGCTCGCGATCGAGCTATCACCGCAGTTTTAACTCCCGGACGCCATATTCTTTAAATTCCTGTTCGATCGCATTCACGATGGACTCTCCAGGACCCAATATTTTATACATGACAGGCAGAAGATCCAGGGACGAACTCATGGAATAGAAGGGAAATCCCTTTTTCCTGACGGCTTCCTCGACACTGAGCCCATCATCCCTCTTCTCCATCCTGTTCGTAAGGCTTATAACACCAACGACATGCACACCGGCTTCGATTAATCCTTCGAGAGTTCGGAGCAATGACCCTCCGGTGGTTGTCACATCCTCGAGGACTACAACATTTCCTCGAGGCATGCCGACAAAGTATCTATCCTTGGGCGCGCCATGGTCTTTGGGTTTTGCCCGTCCCATGGCCAGGGCGTGGCTTCCTTTTGAATAGCTAGCAAACCGTTTGGCCCATTTAAACTGAGTGACGACACCCAATTTAGTCGCTCCTTCAGGAACACCATAAAAGGTGTCGACTGCAAAGCCGATCGACTCAACATAAGAGATGACAAATTCAGACAGCCGGTTCGTTAGCCACACATCTTCCACCACGTTCCTCCAGTTGGCATAAAAGTGTGATTTTCGTCCTGACTTTAGAGTTATGGCCTCTTCGAAGAATCCATACACATTGTTTTCTTCGATAAATTTATTGAACTCTTCTTGATTGAATCCGCCCATTTTCACACCTTCTTCTATAATAAAATCAAAATGATTCACGAGCCGCTGCCAACCCACCTCACCCTCCAACCCCCCCCACCCGGTGAAAAAGGTTGTGGCCGTGGTTAAAAGGGATCGATACCGA
>JASFPP010000196.1:0-7265 GCA_050115915.1 Candidatus Aminicenantota bacterium | reverse complement strand
CAGATAGAATCTTTCCTGACTCATTTCTTCTTTCGCGCCTTTCTCGATCCTAATATCCCTCCTTGCAAGAACAAACCGGCACCGAGAACGAAACCAAAATTGTACCAGGCGCCATTGTTGTGAACTTCATAAAAGCGCACACTTTTACTGAATATGGAGATGATAAATGTTATGGGAGCGATAAGGCCGTGCCACAGTCCCTTCCAGAAACCAGAGATTTTCCCTTCTCTATCCGGAGTCTTTTCAAGATCATTGGCGCCCGGGGCACATGTCATCAAAAAGATTATTAAAAGAAAAAGAACGGCGAATATCCTAAAGTTTTTCATCTTTCCTCCTCCGTATCTATATATCAAAAAAGGGAAAAGAAAAAAAGCAGCGCCCCGAATAATTCCCTCTCGATTGACCGACTTGCCTCCCTATGCTATAAAAAATCCACCATCATGCACATCGCGATCACAGGGGCCAGCGGTCATATTGGAGCGAACCTATGCCGGTCTCTCGTAGAGGAGGGGTACACTGTGCGCGCTCTGATTCACAAGAATTGCGCCAGTCTGGAGGGGATTCACACAGAGAAAATGAACGGTGACTTGATGGACCAGGCATCTCTTGAAGCGTTTGTCGAGGACGTGGATATCGTTTTCCACCTGGCAGGCGTGATATCCATCCGGCGTCAGGGGATCTCAGACGTTTTTGAAAAAAATGTCCGGGGAACTCGAAACATACTCGCTGCAGCCCGAAAGTCTTCAGTTAAAAGAGTTATTCATTTCAGCTCCATCCATGCACTCGTCCACGAGCCCCTCGATAAAACCTTGGATGAGAAACGGCCTCTCGCTCTTCACGACCGGATGGGGTACAGCCGTTCTAAAGCTTATGCTGAGAAGGAAGTGTTCGATGCTGTCAGACGGGGGCTCGATGCCGTTATCCTGAATCCAACCGCTGTTATCGGCCCCGAGGACCACGAACCTTCTTTGATGGGACAAGCTCTGATCCTCATGAGCTCGGGGAAACTTCCCTTCTTGGTCTCCGGAGGGTATGACTGGGTGGATGTCCGCGATGTGGTTCAGGCCGCGATCACCGCAATGGTGAAGGGGCGAAGAGGAGAAAGATACCTCCTCTCCGGGCACTGGGAAGGGCTCAAGGCCATTGCGGATAGGATTTCCCGTATTACAGAACATACACGAAAGAGGAAGACCTGTCCCCATGGAATCGCCCAATTAGGATTGCCGTTCGTCAACCTATACTGTCGCTTTACGGATACAGGGACTCTTTACACAAGGGACTCGCTGCGCGCTCTGCGGACCAGTCACCATAATATTTCTCATGAAAAGGCGCGCAGAGAGCTGGATTTTAAGCCACGGCCTCTTAAGGATACCCTAAGGGACACTATTGATTGGTTCAAAGCACACAAGTATCTCAGCTGCTGACAAAGGATAAAAAGTGCGACAGAAGGGAGGTTGCCTCTCTAGTTGTTTTTCCGGATGATCTGGATCAATGCGTCCAGAGCTCGGGGATCACCGCTGTCGCCCAACGCGTAGATCGCACTTTTCCTTACCGATGGGTTGGGATGGTCGTTTGCGATCTTTATAAGGAAAGGCACCCCTTCTCCGTCTGGAAGGTCTTCAAGGGCATAAACGGCGTGTTTCTGCACTTTTGTGTCGCTGTCGTTATAGACGAATTCTTCCAGAGCTTCAACCGCTTTTCGGGATGCAATGTCTCCAAGGGTCGCAATCGCACGGCGCCGAATGTCGCTATGGTCGGCATCCCGGGCCAAAGCGATCAAACCATCCACAGCGCCAGGCATATCAAGATCTTCCAATCCGGAGACCGCTCTCTTACGCACATGCATGGATCGGTCATGGCGCCCACACTCAAGAAGTAGCTCGAGGGAACGTTCCGAATTCTGGTCGCCGAGCTCGATGGCTGCCCTTCCCCTGAGATCATCCGAAGAACGGCTTTTTAGAATATTCTCCATGAACGGAACCACTAATTCAGGTTTGGTGTGGAGGCCAATGGTACCAATAAGGCGTTTCTTGAATTTCTCGTTTTTGGTCGACCCATAGAGTTTACTGAGAAAAGAAACACTTTCTGTGTCATTGGCCTTATCCAGCCAAAGCAGAGGCAATCCGCCCGCATCGAAAGGAACGGAAAGGTTATTGAATCTTATGCTCTGGGATTGGGCAGAGTGTGGCTTGTATAAAAAAAGAATTGCCACATCTTTCCAAACCTTCCGCTGCTCTCTGTGGGGATCATCCAGATCATCGAGGGTTTTCTGGGCGATTCGTTTGACCTGTTCCTCACCGGATAGCTCGGGAACCATCTTGTATCCATAGATGAGCTCTGCGAGAGACTGCCCGCCCCCCCAATCGAGCGCATGAGGGGAAGATCTGTAGCTGTATCTTCCTGTCGAGGCATAAAAGCTATGTTCGCCCATGAGACGCCGGATGCTGTAGGCCACCCAAAAACCATCGTTGAATCCTTTTTGTCTTGCACTTGCGAGCGCCCATTCCCAGCGGGCTTCGAGCTTTTCCGTCGGCGCAGGGTGGTGGTACACCTCTGAGGCATTCGACAAACCCGAAAGTAAGGCCAAGCTGAGAATAACACCAATCGAGATATATTGCCTGCGCATAACCTCAGTCCTTTTTCTCAAGGACTTTCATCAAAGCTTCCCGGGCTTTGGGGGTTCCGATCTCTCCCAGCGCAGAAACGGCATCAGCTCTGAGCCTCACATTCTTATCGTTCAGGGCGATATCTTCAAGGATCGGGACAGCATCATCACTTTCTGTATCTCCGAGGGCATGGATGATCGTGCGTTTGATGTCAGGATCCTGTTCGGTCTTGAGGATCTGCGCAAACATTTCGATCGCTTCGGGACCTTCGATGTCTTCGATGCTGTGTAATGCCGCCTTTCGAACGGAGGGAAACTTCGATTTTTTATAGATTTCCAAAAGCATTGAAGGATCGCCACTTTCCATATCCTCGATCTTGTCCTCAAGGGCATATACAGCCGCTTTCGCCAGCTCCTCATCATCAGAATTCAACGCGACCCCGTATAGGATATTGGCACTCTCTTCCTCCTCGTGATCCTCGATCGCATACAGTGCGGCTTTTTTGAGCTCCACATCCGCGTCCGATTCCAAAACCTCGTTCAAGATCGGCAACGCTTCTTCAAGCTCCATATCTTCCAACGCATAGACGGCGGCCTTGCGTAATTCCATATCCTTCTCTTCGAGTGCGATCGCCCTTAGGAGCGGAAGCGCTTCCTTATCTTCGAAGTCCTCAACCACGTACACAGCGGCTTTTCTCACTTCCACAGACTTGGCTTCTTTCATGATCTTTTGGAGCGCGGGAATGACATCCGGGTGATCGACATCCTCCAGTGCATACACAGCCGCTCTGGCCAACTGTACGTCTTGCTCCTCCACTGCCACTTTGGCAAGGACCGGAATCACGCCCGGATTTTCAGTATCTCCGAGTGCACCGAGAGCCGCTCTCCTCACTTTGAGGTCACTATCCTCCCTGACGACTCTCATCAAAACTTCGATGACATCATCCTCTTCCCTGTCTTCGATGGCGTAGACCGCCCGCCGACGCAGATCAGCGTCCGGATCGTTCATGGCTATATCTTGGAGTTTTTTATAGGCTTCGGGAGACTCAAAATCCTCGAGAACACTGATAATCCGCTGCCTGAGTTTTCGGTCATCTCGGGATTGATCATACAGTTTGGCGATCGAGGAAAGAGCTCTCTCGTCCCCCATGTCTTCCAGGGCGTGAAGAGCAGCCAGCTTGACCTCATCCTCGGCCGTTTCTTCATAGAAATGCATGACGATCTTTTGGTAACGCGGGTTTCCTTCTTTGGCCAGGCGGGAAGCGACTGCAATGAGCTTTTTCTGTGCATCATCCGCCCACTTGCTGTTTGGATAGGCATTTATAAAATCCTGGAAACAGTTAAAGACTTCTTCTGAAGATTCCTCTGTTTTTTCTTTGACATAACAGCGCCAGAACCGCGCATCATCCACATAGGCACTCTGTGGATATGTTCGTACAAAGACCTCCAGGGCTTGGGCGGCGTCGTCCCATTCCTCGTCCATCACCAGCTTATAAGCCGCTTTATAAGCCTTGGCGTCCTCTTCCTGCAAGGCCTCTTCGGACCAAGCCATAGAATACGACCCAAGGAGTAAAACTCCGAGGGTTACAATCATAATCACATAAGGTTTGTGTTTCATTGCGTTCTCCTTTAAAAACTTTTTGATTTATCGAGTGCCCGTTCGGCCTCCAAAGGGGCCTTCGAGCCATCATCATACTGAGCTAAATGGATCTTAAAGAGAATCCCCCGACTTTTTACCCCGTCCTGTACCAGCTCGATCGCAGATATGTCCGAATCCGCTTCTAAATTGGCGATCTGAAGCAGGATGATTTCGAGATCGGAAACGAGTTCCTGGAGCCGGCGCTGGCGCCGGCCGGAGAGCTCTTCCTTCAGCCAGCTTGCCTCCTGCACCAATTCTCTAGAAACCTGCTGTTGATAGGGAAGGTCCAGGGCGTAGGGATCTTGGTTTTCTGGATCAAAATTAGAGATCGCCAGCACGATCAGCTTAGAGCGCTGGATGTAATCAAAAGCCCGCTGCGACACATTGATCTGTGGGCCGGGCGCGGTCACGGCTTGCACCATCGAGACCGGCTGATCCGCCACCTGGGCTGGAGTAAAAACCATTCGTCCGAGAAAGATCCCGACGACGACCAGAAGGACCGAAGCCACGGCTTGATAGGCCCAGCGGGGGAAGACTTGTCTTCGTCTGGTAAAGATCGACTCCCACCACCTAATCCCGGCCGTTCGAGCCACTCGTTCTTTATCCATACGCTTGGCGAGGCGGTCCCAGTATCGGCCGAAAAACTCTGGATCGGGTTCGGGACGGATCCTCTGGGACATCGTATCCATCGTGGCAGCCAATTCGTCATGCTCATTTCTGCACGAATCACATTCCCGCAAGTGTTTCTTGAGGATAGGATTATCTTCTGTAGAGAGCTCTTCATAGAGCGCATCTACGAACATGTTTCGGTATTTTTCACAATCACTCATAACCGGCCTCCCATCGATGTTTACCCTGGGATAAGGAAAGCTCTTTGCGCAGTTTTTTCAAAGCGCGGAACAGTAGACTCTTGACCGTTCCGGAGGATACATCCAGCACATCAGCGATCTCTTTGATCTTGAATTCATTGTAGTGGCGCATCACAAAAACGGCTCGCTCCTGAGGAGTGATCTTGTGTAACGCCTGATCGATGTGTTCCTGCATGAGGGCAGCAACAGCTCTCCTCTCAGGATTGGATTCCGGGCTGGCGCTTTCGAGAGCTTGGCCTTTTCGTCCGACCTGATCGATATCTTCCACATGGATGCGTGGTTTGGTTTTTTTTCTCCGGAGAGAATCGATCGAGGAATTAACAGCGATCTGGTAGAGCCATGAACTCATCTTTGCGTCTTTCCGGAAACGATCGAGAGCTCGATACATTTTTATAAAGACCTCCTGAGAGATATCCTCTGCTTCATGATGATCACCCACGATATCATAAGCAATGTAATACACCTTTTTTTTATAGCGTTCCACGATCTCTTCGAAAGCATAAAGGTCTCCTGCGCATACGCGCTCGACAAGATGTGTTTCATTCTCTTCCATCGCCATTTCATTTTTCTCCCTATTAGACGAGGACATTTTAGCTTTGGTTTACAAATTTTTGGATTCCCAATTCGGAGGACTACTTTCCAATTTTTTTTCCATGGCCTTCCCATACCTGCAGATTCAGTTTCATTATTCGTTCACCTGGATTATTGATTTTATTATAAATAAATAAAGGGGATATGGCAGCAGGTTATGCTGTGTTGTTTCTAATCTGATCTTTCTAGCCCGTGGGCTCCCCCGTGTTGACGACAGAAGTCTTCGCTCTCGCAGCGATATATTTGATCAGGGCGTCCTCCTCGGAATCGGCCTCAACAAAACTTCTGCTGTTCGTGCACCTGACAGCGTATCGATTTTCCTCTTGGTCAACAAACAACTCCACTTTGTTGATGCCGGTTTCATTGTACATCTTGAGCCGGCTATTGATATCTGTCTCCTCCACATGCTCGGAAGGCAACCACTCATGGAGCGTTTCAGACAAATTCAACATCGCCTGCCAAAAAGTGTCCCCCTGCGCATACTTGGAAAGGTTTTCAGTGAGAGCAATGTTTGTGTGCTCTTTGAGCACGCCCCAAAACACATATTTCTTCAATCCACATCTCCTTTATTTCACCTGTATGTTGACATAGAATAGTTCGCGACTCAAACAGCCTTTATCATAAATGATTTCAGCAATGAAGATAAAGGAAAAACTTTTTTTTGAATGTAAAATGCTGATATTGTGTTAGTTATAACTGGTATCGACATTTTTTTTGAATAATTTATAAAAAAATTCTTGACATATTGTTAACTTAACACTATTATTAAAATGTGAATATGATTAATTTTCCATTAATATCAAATTGTTACTATTATTCGAAAAAAAAGAGCAGAATCAAAAAACATCTCCCCGAAGGAGGCTAAAACTTTGAATCTGACAAGCGAAGCCAAAAAAAAATTTCAGAAGGAATTGAACTCAGGAACCGCTTCTCTCGTTTTACTGGGTGTGCTCGATAGAGCCGAAGAACCCATGTACGGGTATCAAATCGCCAAGCTTATCGAGACACACGATGAGAGCGTTCAGATGATGAAGCAAGGAGCCCTCTATCCTGTGTTGCGTTCCTTGGAGAACAGTGGATTGCTCGATAGCCACGTCGATCCATCGGTTTCAGGCCCCCCCAGACGTTATTATAAGATCACCAAAACCGGAAAGGACACGCTCATAGCTTGGGTCGAGATATGGGATCAGACAAAAGCTTTTGTCGACACAATCCTGAAGGGGACCGAAAATGTATGAGACAGTCGAGGAATATTTAAAAAAACTGAAGCAGGAGCTCAGAGGTTACGATACCGCACTCATCCAGGATGCCCTTTCTGATGCCGAAGAGTTCTTGAGGACAGCCCTCATGAGTGCCCAAGAAAAAAATCCCGATGTCTCCGCTAAGGAGGCTCTCGGTACTATCATCGACAAATACGGAAGTCCCGACGAGATCGCCTCGGCCTATAAAGAAATTGAATCCCGTATCTCTCCCTCCTTGACCTTCAGAGTGTCTCAAAGGGAACGTTCATCTCTCATGCAGTTTCTGGGTATTTACGGAGATTCTCAAGCGTGGGCCGCGG
>JASFPP010000195.1:0-7278 GCA_050115915.1 Candidatus Aminicenantota bacterium | reverse complement strand
AAGGAGATCGAGCTCTCCGAGGTTGAAGAAAAAAAATCAAAGGTAACAATCCAAGAGCTTTCCTCTCGAGCAACCCTGCTGGAAAAAGAGATAGCGGATAAGGAAACGCAGGAGATCGACCATGAATCCCGGTTCAAGGCCGCGCAAAAGGAACAGCAACAGATGGAGAAACAGCTGGAAGAGCAGCGGGAGATCTATGAGAACAAAAAGGAGGAACGCGTCCAGTGGGAGATCAAAAAAGCGGAGAGAGACAGGGATATCGCCAATTGCGAGGAATCCTGCTGGCAAGAGCTCAAAAAAACCTTGGACGAAGTTAAAAAAGACGTTCCTCTGGAGTCTCTTCCGGATATCAATATCGAAGATCACTTAAACGAAGCCAAGGACAAGCTCCAAACATTTAAGGCTGTCAACCTCATGGCCGAGGAAGAATACCTTATCCAGAAGGAGCGTTACGAATTTCTCACCCAGCAGCGGGATGACCTGCGAGATTCCATTGATACGACAAAAGAGGCCATTCGAAAGATCGATCAAGAGAGTAAAACGCAGTTTTTGAATGCGCTAAAAGCTGTGAATAAGAATTTCAAGGATGTTTTTTCTATACTTTTTGAGGGCGGGCATGCAGAGGTCAAGCTTGTCGATCCGAGTTTGCCCCTGGAAAGCGGCGTAGAGATCATCGCCCAACCCCCGGGAAAAAAAGTCCAGAGTCTGGCACTCCTATCGGGTGGGGAGAAAAGCCTGACCAGCCTGGCGTTCTTTTTCGGGCTCTTCAGGTATAAACCCACGCCCTTCTGTATCCTCGATGAAGTAGACGCAGCGCTGGATGAAAGGAATCTTACACGATTCCTCAATCTGATGAAAAAGATCAAGGAACAGACGCAGTTTATTATCATCACCCACAACTTTAAGACCATGGAGGTCGCCGACTACATTTATGGAACATCCATGGGCGAACCGAACATTACGACGGTTTATGCCATGAAGATGGAAAAAAAGAAACAGGTTAGCCTGGGATGAAAGTACAGCTCTTTGTTCCACCCGGAGGTTACTTTGCTGAAAGGTGGACTAAAGGCTCATCCATGCCGCCCCTCGGCCTTCTTTATATCGGGGCAGTCCTCGAAAACGAAGGACATGATGTCAAGATCGTTCCGGCGGATATTCTGAAGCTCACCAACAATCAGATCGCCAAAGAGATCAGGGCGTTTGACGCAGATATTATCGGTGTCACATCCACCACGGAAAATCGATTCCAAAGTTTCGACCTTATCAAACTTACGAAGAAGGTGCATCCCAAAACTCTGACGATTATGGGAGGGCCCCATGCTTCGATGGCTGCAGAAGATTGTCTTAGTCATATCCCCGAGCTGGATGTAGTTGTCCGGGGCGAAGGGGAAGAGACTATGCGTGAAATCTGTCGTGTTCTCGAGGGGAATCAGGGAAGGGATGCGCTCGCTTCTGTGGCAGGAATCTCTTACCGCCATAATGAAGAGATCCATACAAATCCTCCTCGCCTCCCTATCAAAGACCTGGACACAATCCCCCGACCCGCCTATCACCTCATTCCTTTCGAGGCATACAACTTCCGGTTTGATGTTCCGGGACAAGGGCCGCTTCCAGCAGTCAACATGATGACCAGCCGCGGATGTCCGTTTGACTGTAACTTTTGCGCAACGCCCATAAACTGGGGTCGGCTTGTGAGAATGAAGAGCGCAGAGAACATTGTTGAAGAGATCGAATTTCTCATCGATAAGTATGGCGTGAAAGTCATTTTCTTCTTCGATGACACATTCAACACCAATCCAAAACGCGTCCACACCATCTGCGACCTTATTATCGAGCGGAAACTGGACATTTATTTCAAATGCGACGTCCGGATCGACCTCATCGACAAACCTCTGCTCGAAAAGATGAAAGAGGCAGGCCTCTTCCACCTCTCTTTCGGAATAGAAGCAGGCTCCGAGCGAATCAGAGAAGAGATTGTCAATAAAAAAATCGACGTCGATGATTTTCACAACCTGGTCAGGTGGTGCAATGAACTGGACATCATCCCCAATGCCTTTTTTATATTCAGCCATCCGACAGAAACCTGGGAGGAAGCCCAAGAATCCATCCAAATCATCGAACAGTACAAAAACGAGATTGAAGCCAGCATTGCGATCCTGCATGTCTATCCGGGAACGCCTCTGGAAAAAACGGCTAAAGAGATAGGCGTATTGCCCGAAAACTTCACCTGGACAAAAAGATATCGTAAAGGGATCATCACCCTGCCGGCAGCTCAAGGGGATGTTCCGCTCTTCATAGATAAACTCACCTGGGCACAGGTCAGCGAACTCGTCTTCAGATGGTCATTGAGCGGTGGGCAGGTTTCGATCTTCCGGAAGATCCCTCGTATTATCACCAACATCCGGTCTCCGGGGGATATCAAACGCTACGCCATTATGGCCTGTGTGTACTTCAAGCTAAAGCTCAAGAAAATATTCAAAAAAGAGGTTGAAACTTTAGGTTCAAATTGAAAGAATATATCCCACACTTTGTAGGGATCAAAGGATTGAGATTTAGATTCGGGAATTCCATTTGCGAGCATTGGAGTGAGGAGGGATCATGTCAACATACCTTTACATCATTTTAGCCTATCTGCTTATTCTGACCGTGTTCAATTTTTACAGGGCGCGGCGTATTAAAACCCAAGATGACTTTATGGTCGCCGGCCGCAGCCTGAAGACCAATGTTATGGTCTTTACACTGATTTGTACTTGGATCGGATCGGGGACGTTTATTGCAGGGGCTGAGTTCGCTGCTCAAGCGGGTTTTTCCGCCATATGGCTTGCTGCGGGAGCATGGGTCGGTATTATCTTTATCTATTTCCTCGCAGGAAAGATCCGGACATTCGGTCAGTACACGATCGGGGACATCCTCGAAGAACGTTATGGCCCAGCAGCTCGGATATTCGGCGCTATAGCCATCATCATATCTTTCACGGCAATTGTCTCTTACCAATTCGTCGCCGGAGGATTTATCCTGAATGTCGCTACAGATGGAGCAATCCCCGAATCCACAGGAATTATCATTGCGGCTCTTTTTGTCATCCTTTTTACGACTCTCGGTGGAATGGTGGCCATCGCCTACACAGACCTACCCAACGGGATCATTATCGTCCTTGCCTGTATTCTGGCGGTGCCCTTTGTTTATCTTGCTGCAGGGGGATTCGAACAGGCAACGCAAGTCCTTGAACCGGGTTATTTTGCGGCTGTTAACGAACAATTCGGGGCGCATCCCACATTGAAAGTCGCAGGATACTTTTTGGCCACCATGTTCCTCCTCATGGGGGTACAGAGCATGTACCAGAAGTTTTACAGCGCCAAGTCACCCAAAGATGCAAGAAAGGCAGCGATTTGGTGGACGATCGGCACCGTATTCGTCGAAACAGTCGTGGTCGTTATCGCCGTTTTTGCCTACAGCAAGCTGAAAGACCAGATCGACCTCACGATTCCGCGGGAAGGGGGAAAAATCGTTTTGATGGCAGCCAAAAGCCTCGTTCCCGGACCGGTTGGGATCCTCCTCCTTGGGGCAGCCTGTGCGGTTGTGATCTCCACAGGAATGAATTACCTCCTCTCACCTTCGACAAACATCATGCGTGACATATACCAGCGTTTTCTCAACAAGGACGCCAAACAGAGCACCATGGTCGCCCTACAGAAAGTTTGTGTCGTTATCATTGGCGTCATCGCCTTTTTCTTAGCCATCCGGATGAAATCCGTTCTCAGCATGGCGATCTTTGCCTACACTATATACGGAGTATCCATAACACCCGCTCTCATCGCTGCTTTGGCATGGAAAAGAGCCACAAAGATGGGGGGATTGGTCTCCATAATCTCGGGCACATGTGTGACTATCTTCCTGAGGATCATGGTGGAAGTCCTGCCCCCCGAGATGGTTCCTGATGGCGATCCCTGGGGGATTCCGATCATCTTTCCTGGATTGGTGGTATCGATCGGCTCACTGATAATTGTCAGCCTTATGACAAAAAAGCCATCTCCTGAAGAGATCGAGAAATTTTTTCCAGCGAAGGAAACCGTCGAAAGCAATAACCCGTAGATAGAATTAAGATGTTCCCCGCTGATGTGCGATAAATTTATGAGATAAATCCAGAATAAGGAGTTGTATCTTGCCTTATCTGATTACAATCCTGTTGTATCTTTGCGTATTGTTCGTCTTCGGGCTCCGGATCGTTAAACGATTAAAGAAAAAAGAGGATTTCCTCGTTGCGGGGAGGTCCCTCACAGCGCCAGTCCTTGTGGGGACTT
Organism: Candidatus Aminicenantota bacterium; assembly: GCA_050115915.1. GTDB lineage: Bacteria > Acidobacteriota > Aminicenantia > Aminicenantales > Aminicenantaceae > WTAW01. Next base: position 2,977 of record JASFPP010000195.1, on the reverse strand, counting down.
TGCTGGCCACGTGGATGGGATCCGGGGATATTTTTAGTGTTTCCGACCTCAGCTACAACCATGGATTCTCCTCACTCATCGGAAGCAGTGGAGGATGGCTGGGGATCATCATCGTTTTTTTCATTGCGGGCAGAGTCAGGCGCTTCGGTCAATTCACCGTCCCCGATATCCTGGAAGCCCGGTACAACAAATGGGCACGGATCCTCGCGACGATTACCACGATCATCGCTTATGTGACCATCGTCAGTTATCAATTTCGAGGGGGTGGATGGGTTCTCAACATTATTACCGAGGGTAAGATCCAGGAAAAACATGCGATGGCATTGGTCGCCGTTTTCGTTATCACCTATACACTTCTCGCTGGGATGTTATCCGTGGCCTATCTAGATGTTCTGAACGGGATCCTGATGATCACAGCTATATTCATTGCGGTACCTTTTCTGATCCATCATGTAGGGGGAATGGGGTATATCGTGGCCAACGTTACACCGAGAAGCCACCCCATACTGGGGAATATGACGATGACCCAGGCGATGGGTTATTTTGTCCCCACTCTCTTACTTGCATTGGGAAATGGAAATATGTATCAGCGGTTTTTTTCAGCCAAAAACGAAAAGGAAGCGAGAAAATCTGTGGTCGGCTGGGTGATTGGAGTGATCCTCCTTGGGATAGCGCTCCAGAGCCTTGCTGTCGTCGGAAGCAGCTATTTCAAGGGTCTCGAAGCCAAAGAAGCGGGGAAGATCATTCTTTTGGTCGCACACAAGGGGGTGCCTGTGGTTATAGGGTGTGCACTGATCGCGGCTGTGGTGGCCATAATCATCTCGACAGCGAACAGTTTTCTCCTCGTCCCAGCGACAAATGTCGTCAGGGATATCTACCAGAGGTTTATCAATCCGGATCTTCCCGACAAAAAAATGATCCTTCTCTCGAGGCTGGTGGTTGTCGTTCTGGGAATAATTTCTTTTTCTTTAATATCGTTTTTTCCGCGTATTTTAGATGCAGCGTACGCCGCCTATACTGTATATGGTGCAGGAATCACTCCTGCTCTTATCGCCGTCTTTTTCTGGAAGAGAGCAACGGTTTCGGGGGGAGTTTTTTCCATTCTCGGAGGACTAAGTGTAACCGTGATATGGGAGTTCCTGAACAAAGTGCAAGGACAACTTCCATTGGGTGTCCCGGCTGTTTACCCTGCACTGATCTGTTCATTAGTGCTCCTTTTTGGGGTGAGTCTTTCGACGCCAAAACCCCCGGAAGAGAAATGGAAGCCCTTTTTCACCTGAAAAGGCTGAGCTGACAGCTCGTATAAGGGGTAAGATCGGACTGCAAATGATCATGGAATTTTTAGCGAAATTTGGCTAAAAGGAGTTAGCAATGAAAACAGGAATCGTGAAAGACAAACGTTATATGGATCACAATATGGGTGATTTCCACCCCGAGAGTCCAAAAAGGCTCGATGCGATATACCGTATGATCGATGAGGATATTACATTTCCCTTTCTGACGGTAGAACCACGGGCTGCGACTGAAGAAGAGGTTCAATGGATACACACAGCTTCCTACGTCTCGGCGATCAAAGCGACATCCGGTAAAGAAAGAGTCGTGCTCGATCCTGACACCTCAACATCTGCACACTCATATGAGGTGGCCCTTCTTGCCGCAGGGGGTGTGCTCAAAGCTATTGAACTGATTTTAAAGAGCGAGGTTCAGAACGGTTTTGCTTTTGTCAGGCCTCCCGGACACCATGCAGAGGCCTCCCGGGCGATGGGATTTTGTCTTTTCAATAACGTGGCGATCGGAGCGGAATACCTGCTGAAGAAGTGCGGACAAAAGCAGGTACTCATTTTGGATTGGGATCTGCACCATGGGAATGGGACACAGAATTCTTTTTATGCAAGAAACGATGTGCTGTATTTTTCGACACACCAGTTCCCTCATTATCCGGGGACCGGCCACTGGAGTGAAACAGGCGAAGGTGAAGGGGAGGGCTTTACCATAAACATTCCTCTCTCTCCGGGAAAGAGAGACGGGGAGTATTTATATATTTTTGACAAAATCCTCAATCCTATCGCAGACAAATTCCAGCCGGATTTTATTCTAGTCTCCGCAGGATTCGACATCTACGAAGGAGATCCTCTGGGAGGAATGCAGATCACATCCGAAGGATTCGGAGCTCTTGCCCACAATCTTTTAGGCCTTGCAGATAAACATTGTAATGAAAGGATCCTTTTTGTGCTTGAGGGAGGATACAACCTCAAGGGCCTGAGTGAAGGCAGCAAGGAGGTCCTCTTTCAATTGAGCGGTAAGAAGACAAAACCCGATATTTCTGCAAGCGCCACTCCGGAGACCCAACAGGAACTTCGACCTATATTCGAAAACCTCCAGAAATATTATCCTGTCGAGCCATAGTGCCCAGAAATCTTAAAAAAAGGTGGGGCCGTTTTCCAAACGGTTTGCTCTTGGGGAGACTATCCTAAGCAATATTTCATCGAAAAATCATTCCATCATGCTTGTCTGTCATGGAGACAGACCGTCACTTTTTATGGACAAATAAAGGTACAAAAGAAGGGATAACAGGCTAGAAAAAGTTGGCATAACACTTGCATTAATTAGGAATGTGAACGAGCAAGAAGGAGATAAAAGGTGAAAAAAATTGTCGTTTCTACCGCTCTCCTTCTCCTTATCTTGACAATATCATACGCAGAAAACCCGGAATACACGAACGATTCCATTGCACGGCTGAGCTATGTGAACGGAAAAGCCTTTATACAGAGATCCTCAGAGCTTGCTTACGAGGAAGGGGTGGTCAACATGCCCATAGCACAGGGCGATAGAGTCGGGACAACTGACGGACGCGCGGAAGTCTACTTCGGAAAGGGCAAATACATCCGAATTGACAACAACACCAAGATTGATTTTATAAACCTCCCTAAAAAGGGAAACGACCTCAGCCAGGTCCGGATCTGGTCGGGACATGTCT
>JASFPP010000194.1:0-7291 GCA_050115915.1 Candidatus Aminicenantota bacterium | reverse complement strand
ATATTGCCGACTCGGTGTAAAGTTAACAATATTTTTTTATCCAGCTAAAAATGTGTTGCTAGAGATAGATCGGAGAGAAGGTATGAAATTTTTTTTGTCGTGAGTATCGACATTTTTTGAATGGCGTAGGATAAACAGAAATACAGTGTGGGACGTAATCGGTGTGTAAAGACAGAAACATGGAAGACAACGAGCTTCTTAGGAGCTGCCTTAATGGAGATCTGGAGGATTTTAGAAAGTTGATGGATAAATACAAAGGAAAAAGCTTAAGGTTGGCTTGGAACATCCTGGGAAACAGGGAAGACGCCGAAGATGCTTGCCAGGAAGCCTTTGTTCAGGTTTATCTCAACCTCGAGAAATTCGATTTCACCAGGAATTTTAAGGATTGGTTCTTTACGATCCTTTCAAACAGGTGTCTGGACCAGCTCAGGAAAAGATCCCGTTTCGCCAAGTTTTTTAAGTCACAAAAGACTGTGTTTAAAGAGAAAATGACCCAGCTAAACTCGAATCCCGATCGTTCGCCCCGTATTTCTTCCAAACTCCTTCAAAAGTTGAATCCAAGAGAGAGAATATCGGTCTGCCTCTGGGCGAATGAAGGATACAACAGTAATGAGATTGCAAGCGTGTTGAGATGTGCTCCAAGCACGGCCAGGGTCCATCTTTTTAAGGCGAGGCGAAAGCTCAAGACATTATTGGAGGAAGAAAATGTTGCGCTGTAAGATCATCGAGTATGCCTTTGCAGTCGTGCCGTTGAAAAAGTGGCAGGGCTTTCTCATCCGCGTTCATATGGAACAATGTCCTGACTGTCAAAAAACTCTGATAAGCCGGGAGGACGCTCAAGAAATGACCATACAGGAAAGCCAGTGTGTGGCCACAGAGTCCGTGTGGGATGGTTTCGAGGAAAAAGTGAAAGAGGCCGGACCGGAGGGGCAACGAGTTATTCGCCCGCGTTGGGGTTGGGCTTATGGAATAGCCGTAGTGTTGGTCTTCGTTTCTGCAACGATTTGGTTCGTCCTATCGCCTCAATTCCGGAAAAGCCAAGTCGAAGAAAAACTCAACGGACATTTTAGACTCAATTATATACAAATCGAGAACAAACCTGCTCAAGCCTATGTTTATCAGCCTCAAGATTCGCACATGATTTTGGTTTGGGCCCAAAAAAATACGTCAGGAGAGTAATCATGAAAATGAAAAGATTGATTTGTGTGGGGATTCTATTGCTGGGAGGCTCGCTATCCATGCTGTATGCGCAGAGTTCGATCGATTTGAAACAGAGGTTCTTCGAAGGCATAAAGGATACCAAGGCCAAGCCCTCTGAGTTTGTCACCTCGTCTTACCTGCAACCCACGGTGACGGCTAACATACCTTCCCGATTTTTGTTGGCAGACGAGAAGAACCAGATTAAAAAGGTCTTTAATCTGCAAGACGTTCGTCTCATCACGGAATACGATCTGAGCTGGACGGCAAAAAAAGGAAAATTGGCGCATATGTTTCGTTTGAATGGCCAACAGTTCATTATGGTACTCGGACCCGTTTATAAAGAGCATATGGTCATATCTAAAGAAACAGAAGCTGACCGCAGTTATCAATTCAATATCGAGATCTTAGAACAACAGGGAGAAGAGAGAACAAGTTTGCTGGAGACTGAAATAATCCTCCCTGAAAAAAATATCGCTGTTTTTGGATTCGAGGATAAAGAAGGAAATCCCTATTTTTTCTCGTTCCACATCACTGCTGTGCAGGGCAAGTTAGTTCCTCCACCTCCTCCGCCGCCTCCCCAGCCGGGAACTCAAGATACGACTGTTTCGCCACCGCCGCCACCGCCGCCACCGCCACCACCTCCAGCAGAAGTTAAACAAACAAAGGAAAAGATCGAAGAATTCGAGAAGGGTGCAGTTAAAGTCACGGGCGATATCAAACCCCCGCAGTCTAAATTGATTAAGAGAGTCGATCCTGTCTATCCGGAGGAGGCGAGAAAGGCAAAAGTAGAGGGTGTAGTTGTGTTAGGCGTAAGAACCGATGTGTACGGACGCGTCGAGCGCGTAATGATCTACAAAAGCAAGACGCCTCTCTTGAATGAGCCAGCTATCGACGCTGTGAAACAATGGGTCTACGAACCGGTGATCGTGGACGGAAAACCTGTGCCTGCGGTTTTTACTGTGGCGGTTCGCTTTGAGCTCAATGGGGATAAAGACAAAACTGAAGACACCGATGAGATGACAAAAGCAGCTGTGCGTGCCAAAGATCAAATAAAACCCCCAAAGCTCATTAAGAAGGTGGATCCCGTTTATCCCGAAGAAGCAAGAGCGGAAGGCATTCAAGGAGTTGTCATTCTCGAGATCATGACTGATGGAGAAGGAAAGGTTGTCAAAGTTAAGATCCTCAAGAGTGAAAGTTCTGTCCTTAACAAAGCGGCTGTGGATGCTGTTAAGCATTGGAGGTATGAGCCCTTAATTCTCGAAGGCAAGCCGACTCCTGTGATATTCACAATTACGGTCGCTTTCCGCCTCAAATAAACGAGATTAGAAGAAGCGGAAAATACTGAATCCAAAGCGAAAATCGTTATTGCTCAAGCTCGAATCCATCCGCAGGGAGATTAATTGTTTTTTGCTCCTCGATCCACCCAATTGCTGATGTCATGTATTGGGATACGACTTATTGTGTTGGCGGATTGAGCTTGGAATAGTCCAGCTGAGAGCCGAGCACGCTGTGGGGGATGAGATAGACGATGAGCAGCACTATGGATGCTCCCAAAACCCAGCCCCTTGCAGGCCTGCCCTTGCGGCTGGCAACCAGGGCTGCTATCCAACCTAAAAAAGCGATAAGGGTTTTGTTGTCTGTCAGGTCATACCCAAAGGGGAATCCGGTCCACAATGCTCCAAAGGCGTATTTCTGGACCAGAGGTCCTAAGATCAGTCCACCCACGAACAAAAGGCCGACTGTCCATAACACGAGTTTCCGGGGATTGCTATTTTTGCGTAATGCCTCAAGACCGGCTCTTGTCGAAAAGAGCATAGCCAGAAACATGACAATGATATGAGGAATTAGGATAGTACGTGGCACATAATCCTTGAAACGAATAATAACGGGTTCATCCCCGGTTAAGGATATCTCATTGTCCGAGTGGATAATATAAACTTTATAGGCTAATTTCCCTGATGAGGGTTGTTGGGGAAGGTTTGCAGAAAGCATGTCTTCGGCTCTTGACATCGAAATCTTTTGCCAGGGATCATCCGTGGGATATCGTTTGTAGAGGAGATACCCCTCGATGGTTTTATCAGGTACTTTTACACCGATTGTGCAATCCGGCCCGATCTCATGGGTTCGGATGAGTCTATACTTGATTTCACTGGAGTTGATAACGGATTTCCCGCGGATAGGGTAGGTGGGACCTGTTAACCGTTGATAAACGGCCGCGGACAGAGTTATAAGAAATGCCAATATCCAAAGGCCAACTTTCTTCATGATAAGATCTTACTCCATGTAAAATTTTCAAACGAAAGTAGAATTCCAATGTAGCAAGTTCTTTGTTTTTAAGCAATAGAATTGTGGATGATTCCGTATAAACGGGCAAGAATTTAGATCTGTTAAGAAATCGGGATAAGTGAGGTGAGGATTTATCCAGGGAAGATAAAATCGCTGAAAAAAACGGACGGGAAGATCTGGCTATGCTGTTTGAGATTGGGTAGCCTCTGCTTTGCCTGAGCCGTCATCTCCCTCTTTTCCTTTTTTGTCTTCGGTTGGCTGTTCTTCCGGAGGGAGATCTGATTCCTCCTCGGGTTCGACCTCGATGCCTAACAACAGGGCTGTCCCTTCATAGATCTGGCGATAATGCTTTTTCGATTCCTGGAGCTCAGCCAATTTTTGTCTGGCTTTTTGGATCTCCTCTTGCATATTGGAATCTACATTGTCCAGCTCTTTTTTCGCCTCGTCCATCGCCTTTTTGTAGATTTCTTCTTGCTCTTTTTTAAGTGACATGGCGTTCTCCTTGATTCGTCTTTTTTCCACTCGCAAGAACTTTTTTATAGATTGAACCTTATTTTCTGTCCTATTGTAGTGAGAGTCCCTCACAAACACAATCGCCTTTGGGGGTGATTTTTTTATCATGAAGGGGTCAGATGATCTGTCGATTATCGGCTTGGAAAAGCTTACACTCAGAGACTGTGGAAAGCGTCTCTAATTTTGTTATGAATGATGTTGCGAGAGATCTGAGCTGTAAGATTGTATTGATTGATCAGGGGTGTTATTATTATTTCCGCAATTTTTTGGGAGATCCATAAAGAGTAAGGAGGAGATTTTCATGTGTTCAAATAATCAAAAAAGTATCCTGATCGTTTTATCTGTTGTTGTCATGCTTTTAGGAGTGGCTGATCCGGGAATTACGGGGTGTGTTTTGGATGACGATAGCCCAGAGCTCAAGTACCTTCGGCAGCAGTTTGAGTCCCTGAGGCACGAGCTCGACCAGCTCCAGAAGACCATCGATGATGTCCTCTGGTTCCAGAGGGTCGGGGATGTCGCTTATGTGGACAAGGTCCGTATTGTCGGCCCTCCGAGGTGGAAGGAGTCCAACCCTACAGCTCAGGGCGCGGGCAATCCGCTCAAGTTTTATACCTATATTTTTATCCCCAGGAATATCGATCGAAGCCAGAAGTATCCGCTTATGGTACTGCCTCATGGGGGTGTTCACAGTGATTTCAGTACATACCACACTCACATTGTGCGGGAACTGGTGGCTCAAGGTTATGTCATTGTCGCACCGGAATATCGAGGTAGCACGGGCTATGGAAGATCCATGTACAGGGATATCGATTACGGAGGGCTCGAAGTCGAAGACACGTATGCCAGCTGTATCCATATGCTCGAGAACTATGATTATCTCGATAAGGACCGGGTGGGGATCATGGGATGGAGCCATGGCGGCCTCCATGCCTTGTTCAATATTTTTAACCACCCGAAAAGCTATAAGGTGGCTTTTGCGGGAGTTCCTGTTAGCGATCTAGTGGCAAGGATGGGTTACAAAACGCAATCCTACAGGGATCTGTATTCAGCGAATTATCATATCGGTAAGACGGCTTTTGAGGATGTAGAGGAGTATCGGAGAAGGTCACCCGCCTGGCATGCGGAAAAGCTTCAAACGCCACTTCTAATCCATACGAACACAAACGATGCGGATGTGAATGTTCTCGAGGTCGAACATCTCATCAAGGCTCTTAAAGCCGCAGGGAAGAAGTTCGCGTATGAAATTTTCCAGGATGTGCCGGGAGGACACAGTTTTGACCGGTTGGATACCAAGCAGGCCAAAGAGATCAGGCTCAAGATCTATAAATTTTTAGCCGGATATTTATCACCCCCGAATCCATTCCAGTCCGTAGATGATCTATCCAGAGCCGGTTACCACTGATGCTAATCCTTTTTGTTTTTTCCGAATAGATTGTAGATCCAGGCAAAAATTATCCCGACGACAAAGCCATCCAGGGCTGCATACAGGGTGGCGACGATAACGCCACCGAATCCCCATTGTCCCATGTGATATCCGGGATAGATAGAATCGATAACCTTTAAGAATGCTTCTCCGTATCCCGTCAGAAGCAAATTACCGATCGCAGTGAGGAATACAATCCCACCCCATATAATACACAAAGTTAAGCCGAGTCGAATAACGCCTAATTTCATAATTAACCCCTTTATATTGTATTTTCATTCACTTGAAGAGCGTTTCTTTCTTACTTTCTTAGGGTGAAATTCGTACATGACGGTTGAGGTGTGAGGTCGGCAATGTCATCTGTATAGCTTTCGATACATATTTGGCTTTGCTGTCCGTTGTTGAAATTCGTGCCGGTCACCTTGAATTTCACAACGACAATATTGCCGGTCGTTCCTTGTGTGATGGGATTTCCCGAGCCCATGAATCCTCCCACTCTCAAGGTTCCTGTGCTTATTTCATTGCCATCCACAGCCGCCCAGCTTTCTGTGAGGTTTCCGTTTTCGATGCGTCTGAATCGAAGTTTGTCGGCATCAAATTTTACCTCGAGTCCGAATACTTTTATTTCCCGGTCCGAATTGTTGATGGAGATGGTCGCAGAAAAATTGGTATCCGTTCCACCCGTACTCGGGCTGCATTCGATGGATAGGGCCGTTTGTTCCTGTTCCGGAGGATCGATTGCCGGTGCCGTTGATGACTCCTTGCAATGGACAGTTAAAATCGAGAGGAGGATCAGACAGAAAAAAACAGATACAAGATGCGGAAGGGTTTTTATTCTCATCTTCAATTCAAGTTCTGTATCATTATAATAAAGCAAAATCATATTGCCAAAAGATATAGTCGTCGTTCAAGATAAATTTGTGAGAAAAAGCTCATTCCAGAATGTGTACGCTCAAATATTCGATCTGAATGAATAAAATCAAAGAGCCACCTGTATTATCTGATAGAATGACGATCGAAATATAAAGGAGGACGCAAATGAAAAAGTGGCTATGGATACCGATTTTGGTGATTCTGTTTTTCCTGCTCTGTTGTCAGGGGAAAGACAAGGCCGAACAGGCGGAGATGGCAGGGGAAAGCGGCGGTGGGGAAATTGCAGCGATTGCACAGACCATAGCGAACAACCTTGATTTGGCCGTTGAGAATCTGGAGAAAGGTCAGATAGGCGAGGGAGCAGGGTTGCTTTTGGATTCTATCCTCCTGGTTAAACCGCATGATCAATGGCCGGAAGGCTTCGTTGATAGTGTCTCCTCGGCAAAAGATAATTTCACAACGGGAAATTTTTCCGATGCAGTCGGAGACGTGAACAACGCTCTTGATCTAATAAAACAGCGAGAGGAAGTTGAACAGCCCAGAGAAAGCGGTGAGATAGCCCCGTTAGCTGCGGTCATGAAGGAGAAGATAGCAGAAGCAAAGGAAGGATTTAAACAGGGAGATGCAGATGGGGGAGTGATCTCTATTCTGGAAGTCCTTCAGCTGTTCGCGCCGCAGACGAAATAATCCCACTCTTTTTCACCAAAACCTATTTATTTTCTTGACATTGAGCAAGATTCATTCATAATATTCCTATACACTACAAATTCTATGGAGTTTGGCGGAATTGTAGTTTTAAGGATTCTCTCGAGAGGATATGAGTTTAGCCGAGCGTGATTGTGCTCGCGCATAAGCTCACCTGGTTTTGATCAGGATGAATATTTCAATTGTACATGCATAAATTAAGGAGCCAGAGATGATAAAGCTTTCGACAAAAGGCCGGTATGGGACACGGTTGATGTTAAATCTGGCGTTGCATTATAACGCTGGTAAGGA
>JASFPP010000193.1:0-7296 GCA_050115915.1 Candidatus Aminicenantota bacterium | reverse complement strand
ATACCGACTTCTCTGGCCCGGTTGGCAGACCTGGCTGTTGTCAGGTTCATAAAATTGATACACGCGATCATCAGGATAAAAAACGCGATCAGTGAAAAAATCGTCACATAGGTAATATCACCGTGAGCCCTGTCAAACTCATAGTTGGAATAGAGATGAATCCGCCGGAGGGGCTGAAGATTGAGCCTGGCATCCTTCTCGATCGTGGGCTTTTCATACAGATATCCTGATATTTTCTCTACGACCTCCTGATAAGGGATACCCTCCTGAATCTCGACATAGGTGCTGAACTGACTGTTTCTCCAGTTATCCACTGTATACTTCAGCTCCCGGCCAAATATGAAGGGAATGAGAAAATCATAGCGGAAATGAGAATTTGTCGGGAATTCTTCAATAATTCCCGTGACCAAAAAATCGTACCGATCATCGGCTTTGAGGACCTTACCGATGGGATTCTCATCCCCGAAGTATTTCTTGGCCATTTCATAGGTCAAGACTATGGAATGAGGATCGGACAACGCTGTTTGCGGATCGCCCTCGATGAGTGGGAACGTGAACATCTCGAAAATCGAATCATCGGCCATTCCCAGAACTTCATCATAGCTATGATCTCCATAGGTCAACCGGAATCTGCGGCCCGTAATGCGGGTGAAGTTTACGATCTCCGAGAAATCTTCATGGAGAGAGGGACCAAGAGGTCCTTGTGTGATCGCCCATGTCGTGCTGTGATCGGTGAAGTTGATGTCCTGGATCACCCGGTAGATGTTATCGCCCTTTTCATGGAACAGATCAAAGCTCAGTTCATCCTGAACCCAGAGGAGGATCAGGATGCAGCAGGCCATTCCTATCGCAAGGCCGGCTATATTGATGAGGGAATAGCCCTTATGGCGTGTAAGGTTTCTAAGCGCGATCTTTATATAGTTCTTTATCATGGATTTATCCTATTTTGGGGAATTTTGAGAGGGAGATACACAACACCCTTAAAAGCACATTTACCATCATTCTATAAGACGAAAGATACCGAAAAAGGTTGGCGGGACTCGCAGTTCCGATCAGAAGGTGAAATGGTAAAGCTTCCTCCGTGATTTAAGATTGATGAACATAATGATCAGAGTCGAGAGCAGTATCCCGATAAAGAAACACTGGAATACAGATCTGACGACAACGGGGTTTAGATCGAGTTTTAAGAAAAAGAGCTCATAAAAGTCAAACACGATAGAAAAAATATAAACAGAGGCAAGGCTCGCACAGGCCGTAAACACAGAAAGCACCCACTGGAGGATGTAGCGGAATTTTTCCTTCCGCTTCTCGTAAGCGTCGATCCGCGCCATCGTCGCACCTCTCACATCCACTTCCACAGGAGGTGCGGAACCATTCAGACTGGATTTGATCAAAGCATCTATGTTGTTTTTGTTTTCCATGGTTTCCTCCTCAAAAGGTCAGGCTTTTTACGGGGTATTTTTGGGCCAATATTTTCCGGATGGTCTCTTTTCCTCTGAATATATGGGATTTGACCGTGTTTTCAGGAATTTTCATGATCGTAGCGATCTCGTTGTAAGTCTTTTCTTCTTTATAAAACAGGTGCAGAGCAACCCGGTAGTTTGTGTGGATCTCATCCATGATCCTTCCCACAATAAGTCCGGCCTCCTTGCGCTCCAATCTTTTAACGCTGTCTTCCACATCTTTCCCCATATCGATGTTCTCCAGGGATTCTGCATGTTTTTTCCTCCGCTTGATCATATTCAGGGCCAGGCGGTAACCGATCCGGAACAGCCAGGTAGAGAACTTAGCCTCTTCCTTGAACGATCGGATGTATTTATAGGCCTTAAAAAAAGTATCCTGGCACAAGTCGCGGGCATCATCGGCATCCCGAACCATCCTGTACAAAAAAGCGAAGAGCGGATTCTGGTATTCCTGGATGACGACGTCAAAAAGCTCATACTTGCCCCGTTTGATCTGCCGGATCAGGCTCGAATCCACTTCTCTCATTTTACGCTTTTTCTATGAATCATGCCGTATGTATTGAGGGCCATATCGCTCAGCATGTCTGAGGATCACTCAGAGGTCTTATCCTTCAAGAAAATGCGGTAAGCGATAATAAAGGCAACGCCCACAAGAATCGGAATAATCCCGTGATACCACTGGTCGATGCCTTCCTTCCCGATTTTAAACAAAGCAAACCCAAGTCCACCCAGAAGGAGCACCAAACCAACCAACAAACTGAACAGATCCCAACGGAAGGGCTTGGGTCTGAACATTTTTAGCGTGGCTTCATCAGGAGTGATCCCTTTTTCTATCATGGCAATGATCCTCTCATTACGCCTCTTTGTGATGACAATAACCAGGATCACAATTCCTATCAACGCTGAAAAAGGAATCGACCAAAGAATGATAAGATCGAGTGTAGTGGGCATATAGTCCTCAGCTTCCGGGAGGCCGAGTATCTTGAACAAACTCTCGCCTTCTGCCATTCTCTTACCCAAGGCATCTCCGACATCGTCCGTTTTTTCCTCTTTTTTCTTCTCCTGGTCCGAATCCTCGGTCTTTTGTTCAACACTCTCTTGCTGCTTCTTGGTAGCCTTAGTATCTTCCTGGGGCATGAAAGCCAATCCCCAAGCAGCAAGTAAAAATACTGTCAGCACTATGGCTAAAAGTTCGGTGTATTTTGTTCGTGTCATTGCGATCTCCCTGTCATGATTTCACTCCTTTGACACTTGACGAAGGAAAATGTTGCAGTCCCCTAAATTATTCATAAAAGTAGCTGTCAACAATTTTTTCCAAACACAAATCAATTCTTATTGTCAGCTACTTTTATCCTTCGGGCGCCGACCCAACCTACCCGTCAATCTCACTACAAAGCCTTCGTTGTAGCCCTTTTGAGGTAGTTCACTACATCTTCAAGGGCCACGTTCTCGCCTTTGCAGCGATCTTAACTCGTGAATAATTCAGGAGATTGTGCGATCGATTTTAATTAGTATCATAACCATAAATTGCGGTCAAACAGCGACTGTGATATATATTTTGGGAAAGTTGTACTCTTTAGATCCTCCAAACGAATGATGAAAAGGTTCAGAGGGATGTTTTCGGATGAGTAAAAACGAACAAAAAACAAAAAAAGCAAGACGTGTTTCAAAGGAAGAAAAATCGCCCTCCGGGCAATCGTGTAAGGAAGAACTTCTGGACAGTGAGAAGAGATATGAGGCACTTTTGGATCACCTCCCTGTAGGAGTTTACAGGACAACTCCCGATGGCAAAATCATCGAGGCTAACCAGGCTCTGGTCGAAATCCTTGGTTGTCGAAACGAAGAAGAGCTCAAGGATGTCAACGTCAAAAGCCTCTACATCAAACAGAAAGATCGCACAAGACATCTGCAACAACTGGAGTCCGGAAAAACTCACTTTGCAGAATTCAAGCTCAAATGTATGGATGGGCGGACTATTTGGGGACGAGATTATCCCCGCGCGGTTATAGGCGCAAGCGGAGAGATCGAATATTACGATGGGATCCTGGTGGATATTACAAGCCAGAAGATGGCTGAGGAACAGTTGATAAAGGTCCTGAAAGAGCTCGAACATTCCAATGAGCAAAGACAGCAGATGATTAACAAGCTTCAGACTCTCTCATTGCGAGACGATCTGACGGGACTTTACAACCGTCGCGGTTTTTTCACTATCGCTGGCGAGCACCTCCAGCTTGCCGACCGAAGACGCACACAGATGTTTCTTCTCTTTATGGACTTGGATAATCTCAAGTGGATCAACGACACTTTAGGACATCATAAAGGGGACGAAGCGCTCATCAATGTCGCAAAAATCTTGAAAAAAACCTTCCGCAAATCAGATGTCAAAGGACGAATGGGAGGGGATGAGTTCGCCATCTTTCCGGTGGATAGCACACATGCGGGCGCTAAATCAGCTGAAGCCCGCCTGCGCAGCAACATCGAGGTGTTCAACGCTGATAAAAGCAATCCATTCACTCTTTCTGTCAGTATGGGGATAGCCAGCTACGATCCCGAACATCCGTGCTCGATCGATGAACTTCTAGTCAGGGCGGATAAGCTAATGTATGAGGAAAAACGATCGAAACGTGATAAAACCTGATATTTATAGGAGAAGACGAATGACAAAAAATGCTGTTATTTTGGGTATTGTTATGGTTCTCTTAATTGCTTCAACCGCATGCAACAAAAAAGAGCATGATCTTGAGAGTGCGGCTAGTCTGATTTCTGCAGAATCATTGGCCGAAAACACAGGCATACTCTCATCGGATGAATTCGAGGGTCGGGCACCAGCCTCGAGGGGAGAAGAACTGACCATCAACTTTATGAAGGAGGAATTTCAAAAACTATGGCTCAAACCAGGGAATGGCGACAGTTTTTTCCAGGAAGTGCCGATGGTAGAGATCAACTCGATCCCGGAGGGGAACCTCGTTATCAAAGGAAAAACCAAGGCACATGAGTTTTCATTCGGCGATGAATTTACATCCATAACGCTAAGGACTGTTGATGAAGTCCGATTGGATCAAACGGAAATGGTTTTTGTTGGTTACGGAATTGTCGCTCCAGAGTACGGTTGGAATGATTACGATGATATTGACGTCCAAGGGAAAACTGTTGTGATGCTGGTGAATGACCCGGGATTTGACACAGAAGATCCAGAACTTTTTACCGGAAAAGCCATGACTTATTACGGCCGCTGGACCTACAAATACGAGGAGGCTGCCCGTCAAGGCGCAGCGGGTGCCTTTATCATCCACGAAACAAAGCCTGCGGCTTACGGCTGGGGTGTCGTTAAAAACGGATGGACCGGACCACAATTTATCCTTCCCAGCGAAAACAAGAACATGGATCGATGCGCTGTGGAGGGCTGGCTAACGCTGGATATCTCAAAGAAAGTTATGCAGGAAGCAGGCCAAAGCTTTGAAGAATTAAAGGCGAATGCTGTCAAACGAGGTTTTAAAGCCGTACCCTTAGATCTCGAAGCCTCCTTGGTGCTAAAAAACAGTATCAAGGAATCCGTTTCACGGAATGTTATCGCCGTTGTTCCAGGGGCGGAACGGGCAGATGAATTTATCTTTTACATGGCACACTGGGATCATTTCGGCAGAGATCCTCAATTAGAGGGGGATCAAATCTTCAATGGTGCTCTTGATAACGCAACAGGAACAGCAGGTTTGATCGAGCTGGCTAGAGCTTTTAAAAATGTCAATCCGCCTCCTCAACGATCCATAGCTCTTCTAGCTGTCACGGCTGAGGAGCAGGGACTCTTAGGATCCCTCTTTTATGCGACAAATCCCATTTATCCGACGAATAAAACAGTCGCTGCGATCAATATGGATGCACTCAATATCTACGGCCCCATGAAAGATATCACGATAGTGGGATATGGGAAATCAGAACTGGATGACTATGTCAAGGAAGTTGCGACTGAGCAGGGACGTGTCGTCAAACCAAATCCAACGCCCGAAAGAGGATCCTTTTACCGATCGGATCATTTCAGTTTTGCCAAACAGGGAATTCCGTCCCTCTACACGGGAACCGGAAACGATCATATCGAACACGGAGAGGAATGGACACGTACTCAAAAGGAAAAATATAACTCTGAGAACTATCATAAACCCTCAGATGAATTCGACCCGGACTGGGATCTCTCCGGAGCCATCGATGATCTGCGACTGCTATTCAAGGTTGGCTATAAACTGAGCAGGGAATCGACCTTCCCGAACTGGAAAGAGGGCACTGAGTTTAAAGCGAAACGTGACGCGGATATGTCGAATTAGTCCGTCTGACCTTAATCTAAAGCGCTTCTATCGATTTTAAGGATAGTTTGCAGGAGCACATTCACGCCGTTTGTGATATCTTCGGGGCGGGAATACTCCTTGGGAGAGTGGCTGATCCCCCCGATACTGGGAATAAATATCATCCCAGTGGGCGTAATTTTCGCCATATCCTGTGCGTCATGGCCTGCCCCGCTGGGCATAAAGAGTGTCGATAGTCCCAGTTCTTTTGCCGACTCATCGATAGACTTCCGGATCCGTATATCCGTCGGCGCGGGGATAGCCATGGCATCGATGGAAGAGAAAGAGACCTTGGTGTCTGTCTCTTCGGCAATGGCCTGCGCTTCCTTTTCTATTCGTTTATAAAGAGATTGGATCTTCTCTCCGGAGAGGTCGCGCAATTCCAGGCTCAAAACCACTTTGCCCGGTATGACATTCGGTGCCCCAGGTTCGGCTTTAATTCGACCAACGGTGCCAACCTGGCTGCCGGGTTCTCCCGTAACCACACGGTTCACGGCAATGATCAGATGTGCTGCAGCCAACAGAGCGTCCTGTCGCATATTCATCGGTGTCGTCCCCGCATGGTTGGCAAATCCTTCGATGGTGACATTCCACCAACTGATCCCCACAATCCCCTCGACAACTCCGATGGCGATGCCCTTCGTTTCAAGAATCTTCCCTTGTTCGATATGGATCTCGAGGAAGGCCTTGATATCCCCTTCTTTACGGATCACTCTGTCCAGCTTGTCAGGATCACCCCCAAGATCGATGATCCCTTGACAGACTGTTTTGCCGCTATGGCTCACGATATCGAGGGCATCGGGTGTGAGAGTCCCAGTGAGGGCCCGGCTTCCCACCAGGCCGCCCTCCTCGTCCGTAAAAACGATCACTTCCAGGGGATGTTTTGTCTGAATGTTCTTCTCATGAAACACCTGGGCACACTCGATCGCCCCTAAAACTCCCATAGCTCCATCATACTTGCCACCATCAGGCACTGTATCCGAATGAGAACCGAACATAATAGGTGGAAGACCCAACTCTTGACCTTCCCTTCGACCGATGATATTCCCGGCCTCATCGATATGCACATCCAATCCTGCTTCTTCCATCAGGGAGATCAGGTACGTTCGTCCCTGGATATCGGCATCGCTGAAAGCCACCCGATCGAGCCCTCCGTGGTCATTCTTCCCAAACTCTGCGAGTGCATCGATCCTTTTTTCTAGCCTTTGAGCATTGACCCTTAGATTTTCCATCTCTTTCTCATACGAGTTCGCCAATACAGAAATATTCAGCGAAAAAACGATTATGAATAGAAAAGTCCAAGCCCATTTTCCATTGGCCATGTTCCTTCCTCCTTATGTCCATTCGGAAAAAAATTGTGCTGCTATAGAAACAGGCACAAAAGTCCCTCCTGTCGAATGGGTGAAGGTGTAGCATATACAATTCAAACAGAGGAGTCAAAAACCTGATCGGATTCTTTACTTCTCTTTAACTCTGTTGACAACCTCGCTTTTGCCGTC
>JASFPP010000192.1:0-7323 GCA_050115915.1 Candidatus Aminicenantota bacterium | reverse complement strand
AGTGGTACGCCCGGACAGATTCGAACTGCCGACCTACTGATTCGTAGTCAGATGGTCAGTTTGTTGCGCTATAAACGAACTACTTTCAGGACGAGGATTGATCGATTCTCTATCCTAGTGGGCAATTATTAGGTGAAATGGTTGTCTTTTGACTTGGATCATATTTTCCGATATGACGGCACTGCGTCGCGCTTTACTCCTAAAAATCTCCTCTAGCCTTCAATAGATCCGCTTGTGTTCATCAGTAGGATGGATATAGCTAGCAGTCATTGTGATATTGCTATGACCTAGAATCTTTGCTGAGGTTTTTATATCTATGCCACAATCATTGACCATATAGCTGCTGAATGTCGAAGATCATGCGACTTAACACTTTTTGCCCTTTCCTTTGGACAAAATTCACCACTCACCCCATATTTCCCCGAGAAAAATACACTAATCTTAAAAGGTGGTTCGTAATAAGTAAATATCACCCTGCGATTCACCGCAAAGGGCGATTGACCCATATAAACGCTATTGTATTATGGATTTAAACATGAAGAAAATAATGCGAGTTCTATGCGTCTTTGGGAATTCCTTCTTCCTCTTATGTCAGCCGACTAAATTTTCCGGAAGACGCGACAGGATTGGAAACAAAGAGAAGGAGGTTTCCCGTGGCAGTCTTAAGTAATTTTGCTAAAAAAACTTATGATAAAAATAAGGGAATTTCCCCAGAAACAAATGAATCCTTCAATCCCATAACTCCGGTGAACAACATGGCTAAAATACTACTGTTAGATTTTGAGGAAAAGGACTATAAGTTTTTCAAGGACAAAGACTTCGATGTCGATCGGAAGGAAACGAACTGGAAATCGTCCAGCATCGAAAGCCTTATGATCCCAGACGATTGCCGGCTGATTCTCTATCAAGCCAACAATAAAAGCACCATCAGCAGTGCCCATGCCAGAGATTCTGAAAAGTTCAAGAATGTGATCAAAAGAGGCGGAGCTGTCGTTTGTTTTATCGGTAAATGCGAAACCTTCCATCTGACAAATTTTATCGGCAGTATTCCCAAATTTGAATTCATAAAAAACGAGACTCCAAATTTAGTCACTCCGATCAATGCAGATCCGTATGCGGAAATCTTTGAAAAATTCGGAAAATCCATTACCGAAGCCAAAAAACTCTTCCCGGATGCAATGGCGGCGGGTGCAAAAGTTGATCTGAAGTCCTGGGATCCCCATTCAGAAGGAGAACTGCAGATCCTGGCGACAAGCTCAGATGGTTATCCCATATCCGCTGTTATCAGGAATGGAAAAGGATACTACCTTTTCTTGCCCTGGTTCGGAGACGAAAACATCCGTGTCGTTGAATACATTCTCACAGAGATGTATCCAAAACTGGAGATTGTTGAACCCGAAATTCCTGAAATGCCTGAAGAACCGAAAGCCGCCACCTCGGATGCGGTGTCTAATTGGCTGGATAAGGAAGAATATGCATTTCCAGGCCTCCAGGAGCTTTACAAAGAAAAAGAGGAGGCACGCAAGAAATTCGAGCGGGCCATCACAAAGATCGATGCTAAAATCGAAGAGCTCAAAGATAAAAAACAAGCTCCCTTCCAAAAAACCCTGATCTCCAATGGAGAAGAGCTCGTTACATCCGTTATTACGGCACTCGAATACATCGGATGGAAAAAAGTCGTCAATGTCAACGAGTACTGGAAAAATGTGGTTAGGGATAAAGAAGAAGACATATGGCTCCTAGAGGACGATACCGGCCCTATCGAAGAAACGATCAAAACAGGATACGTATTCCTCATTAATGTTGCAGCCGGCACCGAATCGGCAAAGGCTGAAGATTGCTCGTCCCTGCAGAAATTTAAGGGAAGACGGATGCAGGAGTTCAATAACACCAAGATGAAATCCATTCTAATAGGCAATTACTTTTACGATCAAGAGGCAGCGCTCAGGAAAAATCCATTTTCTGAGGAGCAAATCTCAGATGTGGAAAAAGACGGAAATGGTGTTCTGACGACTTACGAGCTGTTCAAAGCTGTGAAAGGCATCATGGAAAACAAGATCAAAAAGGAAGAAATTCAGAAACAGATGCAGGCACAGACCGGCCTCATCCAGTTCAATTTAAGCGTTAAGAAATAAAAGGAAGAACGGATCTACTCAGGAGGTGGCTCCAAGTTCTTAGGGCAAATCATCAGAGTGTAAGGACCGCTTCCCAAACAATCCGACGGGAAGCAAGCCAGGGACCGTTTTCCAAACGGTCCGATCGAAAAACGGCCCCTAAATCATTTCAACTTAGCTGTTTCATTGTCATTTCTCAAGAGCAGTATCAATAACCCGGCCTTCAGATTCGCACCTGAGAACTTCAAGCTTTTTCATGTAGTCTTTAACCACATTGTACAAAAACATCCCGGTTTCGATCTCCTCGAATGGCAACAAATCCATAGAAGTCAGGAAATTCAGCAACAATTCATCAAGAACGACCCAATAAAGCCCGTCAGTATTGATCGGTTCTCCACCGATGAGAATGGAAGTGGGATCAAGACGGCTGATTTTCCCCTCCATCAGCTCTTCTTCTGTGACGGCTGGCTTGGAAGAATCGTAGGCAAAGGTGATTCCAGATGCTTGAAGGGACAATTCGTCTGTATATTCAACAAGCGTTGTTGAGAACTCGAGACCAGCCAACAGTTGAGCTCCAGCCAGGAGTACTACCTTGATTTTGGAGTTGAGGCCTGAAATGGGATCGTAACCATAGGGAACCGCCCGGAGGATGTCATTACCCACAACTTTACCCTTGTAGATCCTGTGGCCTATGTAACCGTTGGCTTCAAAAGCGATCAACGGGTATCCGCCCGGAAGCGACAAGCCGCTATTTTCGACAGCATCCCGCATAGCATCTGTGATCAAATTTCCGAGGGCAGTATCTCTGTAGGGATCATCGGGTTTGCTCTCCTGCTCCAAATTCCATTTGGCTGTGGCTACTCGCTCGGTGTAGACCTTACCGAACCTCGGGTCCATTTCTATACCAAGCTTGAGTTCCTTGAGCTCTTTGAGAAGATGGAGATCCTTTTTTACACCTTTGGTTATCTCATACAACCTGTAATCCAGAACATCAACACGGCCGTGGCCTCGATCGACATTGACCTTCAGTTCACCCAGGTATCTGTTGAAGGCACCCGCTTGAACGATGATCTTTCCGTTCACGATCTCGGGTTCGGGGATGACATCATGGGAATGTCCGCCTACAATGATATCAATACCGGGAACCAGCGAGAGACCATACTCATCCGGGAGCTTTCCGAGATGCGACAGACAAATAACGACATCGCAGCCACGATTCCGCAGAATTTGAGCGGATTTTCCCGCAGCCTTATACGGATCTCTGAGCATCGCATTCACTTCAGCAGAATAATTAAAAGGATCTGTAGTGACGACACCGATCAAACCAATGCGTATGCCATTCCTGGTGATGATCATGTGGTTCCTGATAAATTGGCTAAGCGGATGCCCTTTTGGCAAATTCACATTTGCACAGAGGGTGGGCAGCGTAATAGGGCTTCCGCCAGAGGCGATTCCTGCCATGATCGCAGCGAGGTTGTCGGGTCCGAGGTCGAACTCATGGTTTCCGAGACACCAAACATCATACATCCTTTCCATCATCTTCAACTCGGCGTAGCCCAAGTACTTGTTGAATGCGAATGTCCCGACAAATACGTCGCCGGCATGAAGAGCGAGGATGTTGTCCCCGTTGGCATGTCGTGCCTTTTGGATCAAATGCGAGACCCTTGCGATACCTCCCCATTTTTCAGGGCCGAAGGGATAGAGGTGGGAATGCGTATCGTTCGTGTGCAAGATCACCAATTCTTGTGCACTGCAGAGAAGAGGAACGAAGAGCATCAAGATGAACAGGGTAAGAGTTACAGAAATATTTTTTGTCATGCTTACCTCCTTTTAGATTTCCTACTCGCGAATAGGACTGCGCACCAAATCGTGCACTTATTCTTAAAACACTATCAATGTAATTCCGTACGGAGGGGGAGTTGTCAAAAAGATGTCAAGAGTTTGTCAAAAGTCCGTTAAATATGTATTATTCTTGAGGAACTGTTCATTCATCCCATGGCCATTCCACGATAATTCCCTTGAAGGAAGAGGCATATGAGATTAGCTACCAAATACACTCTTATAATTCTAGTCATGATTGGATTGCTTGGAACTTCTTTGAGGGCGACCCAAGAGGGATTGATTCCTAAATTTCCCCTGGAAGAAAACGAGCTGCAGCTCCATCGTCTTGCCCAGCCTGGGACACCGTTCATCAAAGCTGGCCGCAGATTTGCCATCTTAGGCGAAGAGAGCGGGGCTTTCGAGGCCTGGGCTTATCCCCTTAAACTCTTCCAAGGCTTCGAGTTTTCTTTTTTTGTGGCTGATTCCACGCGCCCAATTCAGGCAAAGGATATAGTCAAATATATCGATGTCTTACCAGAAGCGACTATTCTGACATACACTTACCAATCGTTTACTGTAAAAGCCATATATATGACACCCATAAACAGGTCCGGTTGTTTCATTCTCCTTGATATCGATACCACAGAGCCACTCACCATAGTCTGTGGATTCCTGCCGGTCCTGCAACCCATGTGGCCGGCTGGATTGGGCGGACAGTATGCCCACTGGGATAATTCTCTCAAAGCTTACATCATTTCTGAACCTACCCGGAAAAATCATGGTATTGTCGGATCCCCTGCGGCTTCAGGCCTCTCCTACACTCCAGCTCATATGCTCTCAGATGCCCCGAATGAGTTTAAGATCGAAATTCCGGATCCCCAAGCCGTCCAAAGCTCATACATACCGATCTATTGTGCAGGAGGTAAAGGTCAAAGGGAAGACATTCTAAAGATCTACAGAAATCTTCAAGACAATCCTGAACAGCTGTATAAAGACAACGTCAATCATTATCACCAGCTCAGGGAGAGCACCTTAAGGATAGAAACGCCCGATCCCCAACTCGATCTCGCTTTTGAATGGGCAAAAATTGTCTATGACAGCTTATTGGTGGACAACCCAGATCTCGGGAGAGGTTTGATCGCAGGCTTGGGGCCTTCGGGCACCAGTGGCCGTCCTGGATTCGGCTGGTTTTTCGGTGGGGATGCCTACATCAACGCATTCAGCATCCTCGGCTTTGGCGGTTTTGAATGTGTTCGAGAAGCCCTCCTCTTCACCCAGAAATGGCAGCGCCAGGATGGGAAAATGGCCCATGAGCTCACCCAGGCAGCCAAATACATCGATTGGTGGGAGGACTATCCCTACGGTTATATCCATGGAGACACCACACCCTATTACATTGCCGCTATGGATGAATATGTTAAACAAACAGGAGACGTGGAATTTCTAAGAGATAGCTGGGATTCTCTAGAGCGTGCTTATGAGTGGTGTTTATCCACGGATGCCAACAATGATGGACTGATGGACAACAAGGAAGCGGGTTTGGGCGCCTTGGAATACGGGGCTCTTACAGGGATCGCCACCGATATCTATCTGGCAGCTGTATGGATAAAAGCCACAGAGGCTATGCAGCATCTCGCTGATATCCTGGGGAAAAAATCACTCAGCAAACAGGCGTTTACACATTACAAGAAGGCTAAAGGGGTTTTCGACACAAAATTCTGGGATGAGGATAACCAGTTCTACACATATGCCTTCAATGCAGATGGTCAACAAGTCAAAGAAATTTCTCCGTGGAATGCAGTGGGCCTGTTCTGGAATTTCGGGAATCCCGAAAAAAGCGCACGCTCCATACAGAAATTGAATTCCTCAGAGCTCACCACCGATTGGGGCATTCGCAGTATTTCCAACAAAAGCCGATACTACCAGCCCCTGAATTACAACTATGGTGCCGTTTGGCCTTATATAACGAGTTGGGTCAATGCCGCCCTTTACGCGCATCATAACCCTCTTCAGGGCTTCAGTCTCCTCAAAGCGACCTCAGAGCACACGTTCAAGAGAGCCCTGGGCAGCATCACCGAGGTCATCTCCGGTTCCATCAACACTTCTCCCCGGGAGTCTGTGCCCTTTCAAGGTTTCTCCTCAGCTGGAGTGGTCCTCCCTCTAGTCAATGGACTGTTGGGTCTGGACGGAGATGCTCTTGAGAAAAAGGTGGAATTCGCCCCGCAATTTCCCGCTGATTGGGAAAAAGTGTCGACGAAAAACTACAAAGTCGGTCAGGCATCCTTTTCTTTCGATCTCAAAAAAAACAAAGAATCCTTAGTCGTCAATGTCCGGTCTGAAAACGCCGAGCAATACAAACTGAATTTCGCTCCAAATTTTGCGATGGGTACAGATATCCGATCGGTCACCTTCGATGGGCATTCTATCCCTTTTGAGATAGAGAGATTCTCTCAAGTCGTGCAAGCCGTCTCGCTTTGCCCCTTAAAACATAAAACCCATAAAATTGAAGTCAGGTTCACGCCCACCGTAATGCCTCTGCCCGCGATCACACAATCCCCATTAGGCGACTCGAACAAAGGACTCAAGATCATTCATATGGGAAGAGAAGATAAAGAAATCCACATCCATGTGGAAGGATTGGCTGGCCGGGCCTACACATTGACTCTCACAAATGCAGAATTGGTGAGGGACGTAAAAGGTGCTGAGCTCGAAGAAAACAAGATCAAATGGCTGATCCCCGATAAAAACACGGGCGGCTTTGTGGAGTACTCTATCACTATCCATCTCCGTTGAGATCGTATAGAATAGAGTGGACTTCGAATGCAGATGAATAAAGAGACGGCAAATGGGAAAACATCAAAGTTTTTGTCACAATTCAAATCTCTAAATATTCTATTCCTTTTTTTGTCGATCTTTCTTTTTACTCCCTTCTGTGTAAAAAAAGAGGATTTTTCTGTCTATCGATTCATCGATCACTTCAATGAAGAGAATATCCTCATCAGCCCGTTCCAATACATGGTCGAGGATCCGGAGGGATTCAAGAATATCAATCCTGTCCTCTATGACATTGCTGGCAAATTTCCCCTTATGGATTCGGGTATCGGGAAAAACCCTTTACTCATAAAGAAAAAGATGAAAATTGGGCCTTTGGAAATCAACACACTCCTCGCCCCGCCGAATAGCCATTACAAATTCCCGGTTAGGCTCCCCTTGAATTCTTTGCTTGAATTCACTTACGGCATCAGACGAGACAATGAGCTTCTCACAAGCGGAAAGGGCTCAAGGAATGTCACTTTTAAAATCATCCTTGAGGTAAGAGAACAAAAAAAAGAGATTTTTACTAAAACCCTGAATCTCAATCCATCACAATCTCTTGTTTTCGATTATA
>JASFPP010000191.1:0-7352 GCA_050115915.1 Candidatus Aminicenantota bacterium | reverse complement strand
TACAATTCCCATCTTCAGTTCGATTTTATGGCTTCACTCCAGCTTTATGATGCGGAGCGGCTCTCTTCCTGGTGGCGAGAAGCGGTTGGCTACGTAAAACTCCAGGATGGCGTTAACATTAAGAGCTTCAGTCATAAAATCGCGGACACGATCCAGCGGCACCACCCGGAGGACGATTATGTCGTCTCTCTTCAGCCTGTCAAAGAAGCTCACCTGAATATTGCCCAAGGCGGCCGCAGCGACAGAAGGTTTGTTCTCATCTTTGGCCTGGTTGCGGTACTGATCCTCGCAATCGCCTCAGTAAACTTTATGAATATCACAACAGCCCGTTCCGGCATCCGTGCTCTTGAAGTGGGAATGCGCAAGGTTGTAGGAGCCAAGAGATCGGACCTCATCAAGCAGTTCCTTGGAGAATCCGTATTTCTCACTTTAATATCCTTCTTTCTGGCGATTACACTGGTCGACCTCTTTCTCTCCACATTCAACAGGATTCAGGGCAAAGCAATGTCCCTCCTGGGTTCAGGGAATTTGGTTGTCTATCTGTCTCTGGGTATTGCGGCAATACTTACCGGATTTTTGGCAGGGAGCTACCCGGCTTTTTTCCTCTCTGCTTTCCAGCCTGCTAAGGTCCTCAAAAAAGATACAACCAGAGGCCGTAAAGGTTCTTTGTTCAGGGCGATTCTTGTCGTCAGCCAATTTGCGGTCTCAGTGATGTTGATCATCCTGACTTTGGTTGCATATAAACAGCTACAGTATATTAAAAATGCCGAGCTCGGTTTCTCCCGCGAACAGATCGTACACATTCAGGTGAATGACCAGCTGAGAGAATCTCATAGAACTTTCAAAGAGCGGCTGCTCAGAGATCCGCGAATCCTGAATGTGACTTATGCCTCGGCTCCTCCCCACTTCCTGTTCAATGTCAATAATTTTAAGTGGGAAGGCATGGAGACGGATAAAGAAGTGGAACTCAATTTTCTGTATGTCGACCATGACTATGCGGAGACTTTCGACCTGGAGATCGTTGAGGGCCGTGATTTCTCAGAGGAGTACCCCACAGATGCCACAGAGGCCTACGTGGTCAATGAATCGGCCGTCCGCTTCATGGGTATGACAGATCCGATCGGCAAGCGTGTCATCCTGGCGGGGAGGGAGGGAAGGATTATCGGTGTTGTAAAGAACTTCAACCACAAACCACTGATCTTCGAGATCTCCCCCATGGTCATGGGGATCCGGCCGAGCTGGTATTATGACTTGCTGATCAAAATAGGCCCCGGAGACATACAGGGAAGTCTGGCCCATATCGAAAAGGTCTTTAACGAAATATCACCGGCTTTTCCTTTCGAGTACCATTTTCTCGATGAATGGTTCGAGTTTATTTATTCCCCTCTAAAGATCATGAATCACATCTTTAACAGCTTCGCCTTTTTAGCGGTATTTATCTCCTGTTTGGGACTCTTCGGACTTGCCTCGCTCCTTCTTGAACAAAGAAAAAAGGAGATCGGCATCCGTAAGGTTCTTGGGGCTTCCACAGCTGGCGTCATGTTCCTGCTTTCCAAGAGGTTTATGAAAATTATCCTGGTGGCCAATGTGATTGCAGTTCCTGTTGCGTATTTTGCCACAAAAATGTTCTTAAACCTCTTTGTGTACAGGACAACATTGGATGCGGGAATGGTTGCGGCAACGGTCGCATTCACTTTTGTGGTGGCGTTTCTCACCATAAGCTACCAGGTCATTAAGACTGCCCTTGCCAATCCGGTCGATTCCATCCGCTACGAATAACACACCCAAATCTATTTAAAAGCAGAGTTATGCAAGCAGAATAAGAAATACCAGAATTGCGATAATGAGGGCTAATATCACTCGAACTACTATAATTAACTGATCAAAGTGTTTTTCATGAAAGTTAGCTAGACAATTCCATTTTAGTTTGCGGAAAACCGCAATTCTGAACCGAATCAGTTTTGGAGCAATAGGGATCAGAACGATTAAAATAAGAGCGATAGCAACAAAGAGCAGACGCAATTCCATCAGGGTCTCCTGATAGTCATTCTATCATCCATTTTATTCTTTCCAACAACCATCTTCCCAATATAAATAACGTGTTAGCTTCGAGTTTTTTCTCAATGTGAGCAGATGTTTTCTCATGCTCCGCACAAAGGTTATATGGAAATGAGAAAAATCGATCCTGATGCCATCTTTTTTTATATATTTTCTAAATCAACTTGATTGACAAAATACACATATACGTGTAAATTTAGAATGAAACGAAGACAGTTGGAAAAGAGATTAGCAGAGCTAGGATGGAGCTTTGAGCGACACGGAAGAAAACATGACATCTGGACAAATGGGCTGTACGAAATTGTCGTTCCTCGACATAAAGAAATCAATGAATATACTGCAAGTGCAATTCTTAAGACAGCAAAAGGAGGCTATCGATGAGGCTTGCTGGACGAGTGTTTAAATGCGGGAGGTACTGGGTAATAGAAGTTCCTATTCTCGATCTAGTAACACAGGGGCGTACAAAAAAGGATGCCTTCGAGATGATAGCTGATGCAATCGAATCTCTAGTGAATAAAGAAGGATTCAAGATCGATGTTTTCCCAGGAAAGAAATCCTACTTTGAGGTCGGTTCGTCTGATGTAGCAGTTCTAGCTGCGTTCTTATTACGCCGGCATAGAATCAAACATGGGCTTACTCTCCTCGATGTAAAAAAAAGATTAGGAGCCAAGTCGCACAATACATATGCCAGGTACGAACAAGGAAAATCCGTTCCTACAATCGAAAAATTCAACCAGCTCATGTCCGCGGTCTCTCCGAAAAAAGATTTTATATTGGGTGAAAGCCAGATGCATAAATTCGGATGAGACATGGCCGGGAATCTCACCGAATGGGTGCACGATTGGAAAAGAAAAATAAAACGTGATCTCATTTTATAGGGAATTTAATTAGCGCACAAGAAAGGATATTATTGTATACTCGATTTTTCGTTTATTCAGGTGCCATTCCGATATGATATCTGATGATAGAAGATGGTGGATAGTAGAAGTAGTTGGTTATACCAGCTGCACCTTCTACATCTTTATGAAAGCCATTCTTTTCTAACTCCTTCACTTCTCGTTCCGCATCTTCTAAAGAATCATATTCGCCCATTCTTTTACTGGTTATGCCTTCTATAGTCTGGTAGTGAATCATCAGAAAGTATTTCATTCTATCCCCCTTCTATATTTCATGATATTTATTTTATCACTAATTCGCTCTTCAAGCCAAATGGTCGTTTATTGTTGCGAGCAAAGGGAGAAGGCTGATGTGGTTTTATTCCTATAGATAAAAGCTGGCACGCCCACATAAATAACTTTAGAAATTTAATAAGACGTGCACATGAATCAAACACACTGCATTTATTAGAAGTTTTTCTAAGGATTTAAAATACAATAACAAATTAATTATGGAAAATTGTCCGGAATTGGACATCCTATGCGCCATACAGGAACACTTTTTTATTCTCTTAGACTGTATATATGGAGGAAGCTGCAAAATTCAGGCTGGCATATTTTTTGCATACCCAATACCGTGAGGTATCTCAGTATGTGAGGCATAAAATGGTTTCTAAAACTCTTGTTGCAGCTTCAACAAAGCCTATCATTTTATCTATTTTGATAAGTGGTGAGGGCTACGGTTATCAGATCATCCAACAGGTGAAGGAAATTTCCGGAGGGACTTTGGAATGGTCGGATAACATGCTGTATCCGGTCCTTCGCCGAATGGAGAAGGGCGGTCTCCTGGTTTCCCGATGGAAAATTTCCGAGGCCGGACGGCTGCGGAGATACTACAAGATAACCGAACAAGGCCGTACAGAATTGGATGTAGAGAGGCGTCAATGGATGGATGTACACCGCGCACTCTCCAAACTCTGGAAGCCTTTGCCTTCGTTGGAGTAAAGGTGGATCATTTTAATCAATTGAGGAAATAAAAATGTTTAATCTTGAAAATGAGATTCGAAACTGGCTGCGATCTCTCCGGAAGAGCAAGGATCTCGAGGACTCTGACATCGCAGAGTTGGAATCCCATCTCAGAGATGAGATCGACTATCAAATCGAAAGAGGTCTTAATGAGGAGGCTGCCTTTCGTGCGGCGCTCGAAAAGTCCGCTCCGGTTGACATCCTGAGACAGGAATACGAAAAAGCTAAGCTCTATGAGAGAAGCCATTCGTTCTGGCATCCCTCCCGAGTAATGCCATCCCTTATATGGAGCTATATCAAAATCGCCCTCCGCAAGATAAGAAGACATAAAAGCTGTTCCTTCATTAACGTAGCCGGGCTGGCGGTTGGTATGTCCGCCTGCATTTTGATTCTTCTCTGGGTTCAAAGCGAGCTTAGCTATGACCGATTTCATGAAAAGGCCGATCATCTTTTCCGTGCTGTAGAGCACGAACGGATGTCGGATGGAAGGACTCTCTCCTATCCTCTGTTTCCTACTGGCTTCGGTCCTGCTTTTAAAAGTGATTTTCCGCAGGTCCTGGAGACTGTCCGTTTCAGACGATTCCGCGGAAGAATCGTTCGCGTCGGAGACAAAAGCTTATACGAAGATAATTTTGCTTTTGCTGACCCCGAGCTTTTTAAAATATTTACATTCCCTCTACTCCAAGGCAATCGGGATACGGTCCTTTCATCACCCTCATCTATTGTCCTGACGGAGGGGATGGCTCAAAAATACTTTGGAGAAAAGGACCCTATAGGGCAAATCATACAAGTAGACGGAACGCATGAATTTCAGGTTACGGGTGTTCTAAAAACCATTCCGCATAATTCCCAAATACAATTTGACTTCGTGGTCCCCTTTATCGCCATGAAACAATATGGCTGGAACATGAACGATTGGGGAGCATATGGGATTCGTACCTATGTTCTCTTGAATGAACACACAGATTATCAAAAATTCAACACACAAATAGAGGGATTTTTAAAGAAATATGATGAGGGTACTATCATGACCCTTTCCCTGCAACCCTTTAAAAGAGTTCATCTCCATTCAGCGTGGATCAGCGCCTCTGGTACGGAAGGCGACATCAAATACGTCTATATTTTCTCACTGATTGCCTTTTTTATTCTCCTCATGGCCTGCGTCAATTTCATGAACCTGACTACGGCCCGTTCAGAGAACCGCGCCCGTGAAGTCGGCGTGAGGAAAGTGGTTGGGGCTAAGCGTAAGAATCTTATTTTTCAGTTCTTCGGCGAATCCATCCTCCTCTCCCTACTTGCATTTATTTTTGCCGTTAGCCTCGCTCAGCTGGCTCTGCCCGCCTTCAACTCTCTCACCGGAAAAGAAATGTCCTTCCAAATATTTACCCAACCAGCACTCTTCCTTGGTCTTCTGGGAATTGCTGCGCTTACCGGAGTGATCGCCGGCAGCTATCCCGCTCTTTTTCTCTCGTCTTTCCAGCCCATCAAAACACTGAGAACAAGATTTCCATCCGGAATCGGCGGAGGTTTGTTCCGAAGAACACTGGTCGTATCTCAGTTTGTGCTGACAATTTGCCTTGTTATCGCGACCGTGATTGTCAACCGCCAGATGCATTATATCCGAAACATGAATTTAGGGATCGAAAAAGAGCATGTCCTCTGTCTTAATTTGAAGGGCAACCTGGGAGATAGATATCAAGTCCTCAAAAATGAGATTTCGAGAAACCCATCAGTAATCACGGTTACAGCAGCTTCCGATGCTCCCGGCGGCAATCATATGTCCATCAGTCTGAATGACTGGGAAGGCCGGGACACAGATGCTCATTATTTGTTGGATCTTCTCTCTGTCGATCTTGATTATCTGAAGGTTTTTGGTTTGGATCTTGTTGAGGGCAGATTTTTCAGAGCAAGCGAAACTAGCAAGGAGGGACGTCCTATTGTCGTGAATGAAACTGCAATCAAAGCTATGGGCATGACGGATCCTATCGGAAAAAGAATCCGTAGGTTTCGTATCATCGGAGTCATAAGGGATTATCACTTTGACTCTCTCCATAATGCTATTGCTCCTCTAGGAATAATCTTTGATCCGGATGATTACGACACCCTTCTGGTCAAGATCCAGCCGGGAAATCTGCCTGAGACTCTTGCTGCTATCAAAGAAAGCTGGTTGGAGGTGGCACCGGAATATCCTTTTGAGTTTCGGTTTCTGGATGAATTCATCGATTCGCTCTATAAAAATGACCAAAAAGTGGGTAGAGTTATCAACATCGCAACTGTTTTGGCCCTTTTTATCGCCTGTTTGGGGCTTTTCGGCATGGCTTCTTTTTCAGCGGAACAGAGGACAAAGGAGATTGGGATTCGCAAAGTTTTCGGGGCTTCCATCCCTTCCATCTTTTTTCTTCTCTCCAAGCAGTTTTCCAAATGGGTGATTGCAGCCAATGTCGTCGCCTGGCCTGTCGCCTATTTTCTGATGAGCAAGTGGCTGTCAGGTTTTGCCTTCCGCACCTCCCTGAATATTCTGTTTTTTGTTTTTGCGGCAGCGGCTGCTCTGATGATCGCGATGATAACTGTCAGCTGCCAAACTCTCAAAGCCGCATTTGCAAATCCCATTCACAGCTTGCGGCATGAGTAAAAGGTGTTCTAAAGATCGTCGGGAATCACCATGGATAAGCTGATTAAAATATGAAAGATATTTAAGAATGACTCTTACCAAATTCAGATGGTTTTAAATCTACAAGGTGGCACGCCCGGAGGGATTTGAACCCCCGACCTTTGGATTCGAAGTCCACCGCTCTATCCGCTGAGCTACGGGCGCACCAAATTTGGTGCGATTATTATAGCAGATTTGGCTTGGAAATCGAGGATGAATTTACAGGCTGTTTCATCTAGCCAAACTCTCCCTTTTAAAAAATTATCTTCAATAATCCCCAGATTCAAAAAAGGACGCAAGCACGATTTTAGGCTTCATTGGATATATGTTTGAAGTTGAAGACGTTTCTTAAAAAAATAGCAGTAGCAAATTTAAGATTTGAAATCAATTCTTTTATTATGTTGACTTGAAAGGTTTCTGTATTCATTTAAAAAGTGTTCAATAATTTCATCTTTTGTAATATCAGAGATATCATAATCCTGTATACCTGTCCTGAATAATCCCTCGACTCTTAATCTCCGACTACTTGCCCACTCTGTAAAATGAACTACTGGACGAGGGAATGCCAGGCCTGGATATAACATCACTTCTATCGAATAATCAAGCTCTTCCTCACCCTCGAACTGTACAATAATTGATGCGAAATCCCTTCTTTCAGTATATACTTCTACTGTTCTTCCGTGTTTTTTTAATTCAGATTTAAGCTCCTCAAAAGCGGGATTTACAATCGATAAATAAAAATT
>JASFPP010000190.1:0-7525 GCA_050115915.1 Candidatus Aminicenantota bacterium | reverse complement strand
TGTTTTCAATAATTTAAAGATCGGATCTCTTACGGATTGGACTCCTTTTTCTTCCGGGCGGATGGAATCTCCCACATACTGACCTGCTGGATGATGGCGCCGATCGGTTGTTCAGTGGGCGGATCGCCGCCAAAGCCCATCTTCAGGACACAGGGCAGCGGACCCCAAAGCTCCATTGCGACCAGGTGGCCGTCCAGAAGGGAGGCTGCGAGTTCGCCGCGAAAGTACTCCGTGCTTTTCATGTCCACAGAGACCTGTGGATTTTCCATTTTATGAAGCACTCGATTTCCTTCCATCGAGAACCAGACGAGCATGCATGGTTCGCCATGGAAACGGGTCAGGCCGGCGATGCTGAACTGCGTTTCTCCCATGTGGTAGGTGCCGGTGGTGCTCTCCTCATCGACACTCGTGATGTCCCAGGGTTCCCAATCGGTCTGGCGTAAGGTGTCTCCGATGCGCACTTTTCCCCCGAACTCATCGCGGAAGGCCAAAAGGATGGAGTCCCAACCTGCTGCATCCATCGTAAGGACCTTCAAGAGAAAGCCCATGGCTTCGTCTCCCACCTTGGTGAAATCTACGGGAGGATTGATGTAGTCGAACGTACGGGGATAAAACTCGAAGGTGAGTCCCCGAGCCCCCGGCATTTCCTGAGGCTCTGGATATTCCTTTGCACTCATTCCCTGAGCCGCTGCGAAGTGCTCCCACATGCAGCGCTCGACCCACACGCCGGGCTCTTTTTCGCTGATAAGCTCACGGGAAAGCTCTCCCTCAGCGACCATACGGCTGATGACATTGCCTTGACGATCCACTGTGAGATTTATGCGTTTGATCCGATATAGAAAGGCATCTCCAGGTTTGCCCCTGCGGTTGATGTCGATCGGTTTGTCGAGGATATCGGCCCATGTCGATCGAGAGATCGGCTGGTCGTCCCACGGAACCTGTGGCCACCATCCCCAGATCATCGATTTTTCCGGTGGTGTCTTGGATTCCTCTGTCTGCGGTTGACCTGAGTTTGAAACAGCACTGGCTGTCAGAACCAGCACTGCAAAACAGAGGATTAAGATATTTTGTGACCTTTTGTTTATCATTTTGACCTCCTGTTTATTCTCATTTTTTTATTCCTTTGCTTTTTACTCTCATTCTTTCGTTCTCATGTTTATCATTTCCTATTCAGCGTGCCTCCTTGTATTTTCTGGGGCTGCGGCGTACACGTTTGAACACTGCCGTTGCCGATCTGACCCACTCCAGCTCGCTGCGGTAACGACGTATCCCATGGTCGAGCGCTAGGCGATTATGATACATTTCGGGAGCCTTGAGCTGATCGTCATAACTCAGCAGCTCGTCGATGTAGGAGGCCACCACTCTGTGGTAGCCTTCGAGATAGGTTAGAATTTCTTCTATCGACAGACGATCTTTGGCGAAGTTGAAACGAAGGATGGGCGCTCCGGACATGCGGATGAGTTCATCCCTGGTGACAGGCTGGCTTAACCATGCGGAGAGAGCTTCCTCCCCGGTCTTGGTGAGCGCGTAGATTCGCCGGGGCCGGGCCTCTTTCTTTTTATCCAGGGACGTGCGGAGCAAGGACCGACGTGCCAGGCGATTGAGGGCCGGATAGATGGCCCCCGGGCTGGAACTGAAGTGTCCGAAAGGCGTCGTTTCGAACAACTTGTGGATATCATAGCCTGTCATTGGCGAAATTCCGATCAGTCCAAGAAGAGCATACTCAAGGGTCGTAAGACGTTTCTTTGTCATGGGGACTCCTAAATCGATTCGTATTATTACGAATCGTAATATACTATAAGATATGTTTTGACTCTTGTCAAGTGAATGGGATAAATTTTTTTAGTTTGAGTCAAATCATATTCGCTAGATATTCTTTTAAAACATTGGTTGAAAGGTTCAAAACGTTCTCTGCATTTTATATAATCAAATCTCCGTATTATATATGGTCGCCAATGAAATAATTAATGCACAGCAATCGAGAGGCCAAACTCAATGAAAGGGAAAAGGGACCGATCTTGATCGTTGAGGGTGTACTGAGTTTGAGGAGAAATGAGTAAAAACACCCGTCTTTTGAATCGACTTTTCTTTTGTGGGATCTTAGGACTCTTCATATTTGCTATTCTATCCGGCTCTGTGAGATTGGATCCGCTCGATTCTCAAGCCGATAAATGGCAAACCCTTGCAGGAGAATGGCGGAGCCCTGGTCAGGCAGAAAGATTTCTCCGGAAAATCCTTGATAAATCTGCAACAACAGCTATATCCGTTGCGGTTGTTCAGGGCCCTAATGTTGTTTTCCAGCGATTCATGGGAATCGTCGATAAAAAATCGAATAAACCTGTCGATGAACAGACCGTTTTTCGCACGGCGTCCTTGAGCAAGCCCGTTTTCGCCTACCTTGTGATGAAGCTCGTGGACGAGGGTGCTATCGATGTGGACAGGCCCTTGTATCGGTATTTAGAACGGCCGCTTTATGAATACCCCGATTATGCAGACCTTAAAGATGACGAGAGATATCAATTACTCACAGTCAGGCTTCTGTTGAGCCACCAGAGCGGTTTTCCCAACTGGCGCATTATGAACAGGGATAGGCGTCTTGATTTTAAATTTATGCCTGGAAAGATGTTCAAATATTCGGGTGAGGGCTACAAACTTTTGCAGTTCGTCCTTGAGGAAATATCCGGCAAAGACTTCAATCGCCTTGCTCGGGAAAAAGTTTTTCTCCCCTTGGGAATGACCAATACGTCTTTTCTTTGGGAGAAGCGTTTCGACAGCAATATTGCCGTAAACCTGAGAACAGGACTACGCCGCCTTATAGAAAGGACAAGGACTATTCCAAATGCGGCCGCCTCCCTTTTAACGAATACGTCCGATTACGCAAAATTCCTTCTGGCCGTCATGAATGGAAAGGGTCTGAAGCCTGAAACCCATAAAATGATGCTGAAGCCTCAGGTCGATATCACGTCTCAAAGCCTTCATGCCCCTCAGGGCACTGACCCAAAAATCCACGAAACCATGCATTTGGGCTGGTCGATGGGTTGGGGAAGGTTCCGATGCTCAGAAGGAGATGCTATTTTCCATGTCGGCTTCGAAGAGGGATGCGATAATTATGCCGTCGTTTTCCTGGACCGAAGCATTGGGATTGTCCTCCAAAGCGTAATCACGAAACTCGAGGGAATCGCTCCTGCCGTCGCGAATGAACTGATCGGCGACATCTATTCACCATTTTCCTGGCTTATGTACTGATCTTGCCCTCGTCAATGGATCGAATCCCATCGAGATAGAATGAGGCAAAAGCTAATGTTCTCTTATGTCATTATCCCACGGCCTTAATTCCTCGGCTTCTTTCCAGGCCCTGACCCATTCGGGAATACCCGGATCCCAATCGGACATTCCCACAGCATCCAATACATCTTTTACAGGAACAAGACCTTCTTTGCTTGTGATTGCTGCCCGCACCAAAGCGGAGGAATGGGTCTTTCCTTTACGAACTGTGGATTGATGGAAATAAAACCAGCGCTCATCTATGGCGACGATCCGGGTGTATAAACGGAAACTTTGGAATGCTTTCAAACGATGACGGAAGCGAACACTGGCACCTGATACGGCAAGACCCCATTTTTTCTTGTGAACGATCCGGAGTAGGCGTGTTCTCGCCGCCAGATCTATTCGGCCCATATCCATCATGGTTAGATGTCTACCGTTATTGAGCTCCGGGTAAAAGTCGATGTCCCCGAAGAGAACTCTCATCTTCAACACGCTTTCCTCATCCAAACGCATAGAGGATCCCAATCTGGCTTTGATAAGGGTATTAAAAAATCTTATATAAGGATACAAAGTTCGTTAT
Source organism: Candidatus Aminicenantota bacterium (assembly GCA_050115915.1). GTDB lineage: Bacteria > Acidobacteriota > Aminicenantia > Aminicenantales > Aminicenantaceae > WTAW01. Next base: position 3,678 of record JASFPP010000190.1, on the reverse strand, counting down.
CTCTTCATCATGATAGGGAAAATCAGGCTTGAGAAGCAAGAGCTTTAAATTTTCCGTTAAGAAAGATCGACTTTGAAAATTATCTCAAATCATCGATCACTCTGGCCGAGATCCAATAGATGTCCATATCATCGAGAAGGAAAAGGTATTTCCCGTCAGGTGACACGCATCCCTTCAGAAGATCCGTGCCTTTGAGTTGTAGGCTGTCTTTGAGGCTTTTGGGGGCTGTCCAGGAGCCGTCCGGTCGTTTGAAAAAGATCAGCAGGTCCCTCACGTTAGTCGGCCCTGTGCGGTCGATCCGGTAAAGAATAATGTAGCTTTCGTCCGGCGCCACATAAGAGAGTGAATCATAATGTGGACCGCTGATAAGTGCCGGCAATTTTTCAGGTTTCTGAAAATGTCCGTCGACCTGACGGGAACGATAAACATCCGTATTTTTGGTCCCGCGTTCGGCGCTGAAATAAAGAGTGCCGTCTGCGGTCAGCCACGGACTCCCACAAAAGCCTTCAGCATTAACAGGATGTCCCAGGTAGATGGGATCTCCCCAACCGCTTTCGGTTTTTTCGACATACCAAATGTGAGGCGATGGATTTTTATCGATGCCTTCCTCCGCCGGCCGGATGGTGTGGAAATAGAACCGCTTTCCGTCTTTGGAAAACGCCCCTCCCCCGTTTCGGTACTTGCTAGAAAAAGAGGCTTTGTGAAGGTCGGTCCAGCGGTTGTTTTCCACTTTGGAGTGAAGAAGGTACTGCCCCCGCTTCCCATATCTTTCCCTGTACTGGATGCAGATGAAGACTTCCTTACCATCCGGTGAAAAGACGGGAAGTCCATGCTCACGCTCATTTGTCGAAATGATACCTAGCGCAAAAATCTCAGGTTTATCACCCGGCTCCGGCATGCCGAGGTAAGGGCCCTCCAGTGTCGGAAAAATGCTTGGTTCTGTGTCGGCTCCCTCCCCTTCAAAAAAAGCGACCATCTTTGCCTGTCCAGATAGCTCGGCGACATGGATGGGAGCCTCTCCTTTGAGATTCTTGGCATCGATATCAGCACCGTTTTTAAGAAGAGCCTCGGCCGCAGAAATATGTCCTTTGATGGCCACTTTGTGGAGAGGAGTGTCGCCGTATTTGTTTTGAGCTGTAGCAGGCATCCCTTTTTCGACCAGTTTGTCTATGAGGGATGCATTCCCTGATGATGCAGCCTGATAAAGATATGTCAGTCCTTCTTCACGATCCAGATCATTGAGGGCGCCGTGAGTAACTAATAAATCTGCCACATCGTTATTGTAGGCGAATAAGGCAGCCTGGAGAGGCGTCCAACCGCGGAGAGCTTCTCTATGACCTTTGATATCCGCACCTCTTCCGATGAGATACTCGATCATATCTTTTTTGCCGTAAATGACAGCCCAGTGTAGCGGTGTGAATCCGCTTTTATCCGGAGTGTCCAGCAACTCCGGATTTTCTCTCAGGATCTTCTGGATTTTTTCTAAATCCCCCTTTTTAGCGGCATCATGGATTTCGTCAGAAATGACCGAAGGAACAACAATAAACACACATAAAAAAACTGTCATTAAAAGTTTCATTGGATTGATCCTTATTTGATTCTGTGTTCTCCATTTGTTCTGCAAGTAATGTACCAATAAAATCCGTTGAGATTTTCGGGCGCTCAACGATCTCCATTTGTCCATGCCTCGTCCTATATCGAACAGTGGTTGTTTCGGAAACGAACAGATCATCCATAGGATAAAAAACATCTCAAGGGCTTACTCTCTGTCCCGAGTTTGGCATAAAATATGCATACATAGATTGCGAATGTATCTTCGAGTGTGAGGCACGCAATGATATCGAAAACTTTAATGGCAGCATCCACAAGGCCTGTGATCCTGGCGATTCTCTCCAGAGGAGAAGATTACGGCTACAGCATAATCCAGAAGGTGAAAGACATCTCAAGCGGGTATCTTCAGTGGACGGATGGGATGCTCTATCCGGTCTTGCAGCGGATGGAAATGGATGGCCTGATTCAATCGAAATGGAAGCTTTCCGAAGGCAGTAGGCCGCGCCGCTACTATTACATCACCGAAAAGGGCCGTAAGGAGCTGGCATCCGAACTTATGAGTTGGAAAAACGTCTGGCAGGCATTGGTCAGGCTTACCAAGCCGATGCCGGCTGAGGATTGAGTCCAGGGGGAAAAATGTTCGATCTGGATAAAGAGATTAAAAAGTGGAAAAAAAGCTTACAAAAATATGAGGTGTTCGAGGATGGGTTTATCGCAGATATCGAGCTCCATTTTCGAGACGCCTACGTTGCCCAGAGAGAAGCAGGTCTCAGAGAAGAGGATGCCTTCCAAAAGGCTGTTGACCAGGTCGGGACAGCGGAGAGCATTGCGGCTGAATACAATAAGAACCGGCTCGTCATGCTCGACCGTCATTCCCCCCTGCGACCTGGCCGTTTCATGCCAGCACTGGTTTGGAATTATATAAAAACAGCTCTTCGTGCGATCCGCCGCCAGAAAGGCTACTCCCTCATCAATATTTCCGGTCTCACGATAGGACTTACCGTGTGTATGATGATCGTTCTCTGGGTTGCGGACGAGTGGAGCTTCGATCGTTTCCACACCAACGGTGACCGGATCTACCGGGTTTACCGTAACGAATCCGCAACCAAAGAGGGGGCCACCAGCGTCTTAACACCTCCGCCCATGGCCGCAGCTCTTAAAGCCGATTTTCCCGAAATCATCAAGGCCACCCGGTTCGGTTATTGGCGCAGAAGTCTCGTGACTTACGAAGACAAAAGTTTCAACGAGCCGGGATTCAGACACGCAGATCCTGACTTTCTAGATATGTTTTCCTTCCCTCTGTTAGAAGGCGATCCGAAGTCAGCCCTTTCGAATCCTTACTCTGTCATCCTCACAGAAAGAACCGCAGCCAAATACTTTGGAGAGGAAGATCCCATCGGAAAGATATTAACAGTGAACAGCTCTTACGACGTCACAGTCACCGGAGTGATCCGCAATGAATCGTTTAACTCGAGCCTGGAATTCGACTTCCTGGCGCCATTCGAGCTCCTCCTAAAGGAATATATTGGAGAAGATCATGCGGACAATTGGGGATTCAATTCCTTCGGGACCTATGCTCTGCTGGAGCGCTCTGTCTCTGCCGAGAATCTCAACCAAAAACTAACAGGATATCTGAAAAAATATGACGAAGAAGACACCGATGCGCTGGTTCTCCAGCCTCTTGTCGATATCCACCTTTTTTCTAACCTGGGTCATGATCTCAGCAACCGCGGAGATATCAAGTATGTCTGGGTCTTCAGTGCCTTGGCAGTTTTCGTCCTGCTCATCGCGTGTGTCAATTTTATGAACCTCACCACTGCCCGTTCTGCCAACCGGGCAAGGGAAGTCGGCCTGAGGAAAGTCGTGGGAGCAGGGCGTCCTCAGCTTATTCGCCAATTTTTCGGCGAATCCATTCTAATGGCTCTTTTTGCTCTGGTGATCGCCTTTTTTCTCCTGGAATTACTCCTCCCGCTGTTCAATACACTTGCGGGAAAAGAACTCGCGTCAAACTGGCCAAACAATCCCACACTACTCCTCGGATTTATTGGCCTTGCCCTTCTTACAGGTGTTTTTTCCGGTATATACCCGGCTATCTTGCTATCTTCTTTCCAACCCATGCGGATCCTC
>JASFPP010000189.1:0-7551 GCA_050115915.1 Candidatus Aminicenantota bacterium | reverse complement strand
TCGGCAAATTGTCCCGAGTGGTTTTTTATCGCTTTAGCCGTCCAGAGTCTGGGAGTCTACCAGGTTCCCATTTACCCTAATGCAACCCCAGATCAGGCAAAATACGTTGCTGAACACAGCGGAGCTAAGATAGCCTTTGTTCAAAACCTCGAACAACTCGCCAAGACAGATGGCTGGCGAAATAATCTCTTGAATCTCAGCCATACTCTAATGATGTTCGGCGAACCACCTGATGGCGTCGGGAAGTTCGAGGAATTGCTCGATCAAGGAACTAAATATTGTGAGGAAAATCCCAACTTTCTGAAGGACCAAATTGAGGCTCTCACACCCGATTCTCCGTGTGGAATCATTTATACGTCTGGAACGACCGGTCCACCTAAGGGAGTTGTACTGACACAAAAAAATATCATCTTTGAGATTACGGGTTTGTTGACAGTGTACGATTATCTCTATGAATCGGATACCATCTCCTTTCTCCCCCTCTCTCATATCGCCGAACAGGTCCAAAACATCGCTGGCGGAATAGGCGGTGGTTTTACTGTGAACTTCGCCCAGAGTATTGAAACGTTGATGGAGGATCTCGCGGAAGTTCGTCCCACTCTTTTCTTTTCAGTCCCCCGTCTTTACGAGAGGGCTCGAGCCGCCATTCTGGACAAAGTGGCCGATGGATCGGCTGTCAAGCGATATCTTTTTAATTGGGCTCTCAAAGTGGGCGAAAAGGCCAGAATATACAGGAACAGCGATCAAGATATTCCGAAAAAGATCCAAAAAAAGTGGAATCGAGCCGATAAGATTGTCTTCAGCAAGATAAAAAAAAGAATGGGGTTGGACCGGGCACAATTCGTGGGGAGTGCTGCGGCTCCACTCGCTGCTGTGGTGAGCCGCTTTTTCGGAGCAATGGGATTGGACATCATTGAACTGTTCGGACAGACGGAATGCACGGGTGTTTGCAGCTCGACCATTCCCGGCAAGGTTGTTCCGGGCGCCGTAGGGGTTGCTTTACCCGGCTGTGAAGTAGCACTGGCCGAAGATGGTGAGATCGTCACAAGAGGCGACAACATTTTTGCCGATTATTTTAAGGATGAAGCCGCTACCAATGAGGTTTTAAAAGACGGGTGGCTTTACACCGGGGATGTCGGTCGCTTTAACGAGGATGGATATCTCATCATTACAGATAGAAAAAAGGATATCATCATTACAGCGGGCGGGAAAAATGTCACTCCACAAAATATTGAGGTCCTTTTAAAGGTCTATCCGGGCATCTCACAGGCTTGTGTCGTCGGAGACACAAAAAAACACCTGACATGTTTGTTTACTCTCGATCCTGACAGTCTGCCTAAACTGTGCGAACAGTTGGGAATAGATGCGTTGAGCATGGAAGAAGCCGCTCAAAATGAAGCGATTATCGCCACAGTACAAAAGTATGTCGATGAAGTGAATGCAGGTTTATCACGGTATGAGACGATCAAGTATTTCCGCATCCTTCCCGATGATTTTTCTATCGAGACCGGAGAGCTAACGCCTACGCAGAAAATGAAGCGCAGGTTTGTCATGGAGAAGTATAGTCATATCATCGATTCGATGTATGACTAGAATAAGCTCGATCATGACTGCTTCACTGCGAGAACTTCTTGCCGTATCGGCCCCTTTAAATCCCGTATTGCATAAAGCGTGATCGTTGATGACACTCCGCGTAGCCGTAGGTCTTTGATATAGGGGAGTATAAGATCCGGTGCGGATCGAAGGTTGTCTTTGAGCGCCCACCCCACTCCCTTCCGAACGATGTCCTCCTCATCCCAGATCAGGTTCTCACAGAGTCTGATGACTTCCTTCGCAAATTCTCCTGATTTTGCGGCTTTTCGCACAAAGGCCACAACACTCGCTCGCCGCTTCCACCGGATCGGTGAATGACTCCAGTTTTCCAGCAATTCGAGTGTTTCCTTCCGATACCTCCACAACAGGGGCTGCAAAACTCCCATCGCGATGTGATCGACATGAGACCAGCTCCGAAAGTACTCTGGCAAACCATCCAAATAATCAAAATGTTTGGGAGTGAGATCCTGGGCACTGAGTGTTAGGATATAAAGCCCCACATGTCCGAGGTCTCCAACAGCCTCCTGGAGAAGCCTCTCAGAGAGATCCATTCGATCTTGAAGTGAAGGTTCAAGAAACCGTGGATGGAAATCTTTCAGCAAATCTCGGAACTCCGAGGCTTTAAGGCCATAGGAAAGATACTCACCGTGTTTGTGATATTTGCGGTCGACGACTGGATGCTCGCAACCTGAAATGGTTTTAATCGCCTGGTGGAGATCAGCGATCAATCTCTCAAACATCTTCAATCCTTAGAGAGTTTTTGCTCTATTTTCCTCTGAAATCTTGAACAAAACATACCCCAATGCCCACGAGAAGTCAATTCAACTTATGCCCATCGCCTTTGTTTGTATTTTCCCTTAATGAAATTGCTTCGAATATTTTTTATAATATTGGCCGATTATGATGAGAGATAAATTTATTGTCTTTTTCATGCTTGTTCTAACGATCATCGGGTGTGGACGCCAGCAGCAGCAAGTCGAAAAACGGCTTGAAGACGGTGTCGAGGTCATCATCAACCACATCGATCCCTATCAAATAGAAGGGCAATCCCCATCCTTAAGATTGGAAGAGGTCATGACATTGGATACGGAGGATCCTGAAGTTGATGCAGCCGGTCTGGTCGATATCAATGCTTTTCAGGTGGATTCTGAAGGCAACATCTATTGTTTGAGCAACCGGGGGGAGAACCACTTCTTTTTCAAATTCAACCGTGAAGGAAAATTTGTGAAAGCCTTCGGAGCGAAAGGCCAGGGACCGGGCGAGATGGAATTTCCTCTCCTCCCCCGAATATTGCCGCAGAACCAGCTGACCGTTACAGACGTTTTAAAAAAGCTAATGATTTTCGACGCGGAAGGAAAAGTTGTCTCAGAAACCAGGATTGATCCTGTATTCGTTATCGTCAATCCTCTGGAAAACGGTAATTTTGTCGCTTTCTGGAAAGCCGGAGCCGAAGATGCTGCCGACAAACACTTCAAAGAAAAGGTCAGTTTGTTCAATCCGGAGGATGAGGAGATCCGACAATTGGATGTGCTGCACATCGCTAAAAAGATTTATTTTTTGGATCCCATCTTTTCCTGGCATGTAGGCAGGAACAGAACTTACCACATCAATGAACAAAGAGGCTACGAAATATTGGTCTATGACAGTGAAGGCTCTCTGATCCAAAAGATTCTAAAGCAGTACGATGCGGTCAGGCTGACGGCTGATACAAAGGATGCTCTTTTGGAGGGAATGCCCGATAAACCCCAATTGCTTGACACCGCTATCATCCCCGATTATTTGCCCCCGGTTCACGCGATCTTTTCGGATGAAGAAGGGCGTTTGTATGCTGTGACCTTCGAAGCAGGAGAGCGACCGGGTGAATATTGGTGCGACGTCTATACTAACGAGGGCGTCTTTTTTACACGCATAAGCCTGCCTGTACACTTCAGCCGCGATTCCTTCCCTATCTATGCATTGGTTAAAAATCAACATTTATATTGTGTCGGAGAGAAAGAAAACGGCTATCTGCAGTTAAAAGTTTTCCGGATGCTCTGGAATTAAAGGCCCTGTTTATAAGATCTTCCCTGATTTATGACTTATGGGGACAGTCCACTCTATCTTACTGAAATTAATAAAGATAAATCAATTTCTCCCTTTGTTTTTCGGCTTAGAACAACAATTTTGATCCCAAAATCATTGCTATAAGAGCAAACAATAAATTTTTTCTAAAATCACTCCCTCTTATTCGACAAAACCTTTGCACAAGCCAGAAGGAACGACCATGGCTGAAAGAAAAGAATTACATGAAAAAAAGCCCGCGGCTTTTGCTATTCTTTCTATTTTGATACTGCTGATCGTCTTCCCTCTATTTTCCCTAGCTCAGTCCACTCACATGCCGGAAAAAATCACAGGTGTTTATTTCCCATCGAATTGTCTGAATGGGAGGAACTTTGAGGGGATTGTTCATTATATGGAAGCAGCAGGTTTAAATATGGTGGTGCTTCATGTAAAGGATCCAAAGGGCCAAATATTTTGGAACTCGAGCAACAGAATGGCGGTGGAAATGGGAGCTCCTTCCAGAAATGGGCCTCTCAAAGAAGCTGTTCACATCCTCAAACAGAGAGGCATTTGGACCGTAGCAAAACTGGATGTGTTCCAAGACAGCCTTTTGGCCACAAATCACCCTGAGTTGGGTGTGATGGATGCGACAACGGGTGAGCTATGGGCCGATAGGAAGGGGCTTCACTGGGCCAACCCCTACGACCAAAGAGTATGGGATTATACGATCGAGCTTTGTTTGGAGCTGATCGAACTCGGAATTGACGAGATCCAATTCGATTATATCCGCTTCCCCAGTGATGGAGATCTGTCCAGGATCGAATACCCGTTCATCCTCGAGGGCACAACACAGGCAGAGTGCATCGGAAAATTTCTCGCTTATGCGAATTCGATGCTCAAACCTATGGATACAACCATTTCCGTCGATATCTTTGGTTTGACAGCATGGAAAACCGAAGATTTCGGAGTTGGACAAGTCTTGGAAAAGATGGCTCCACATGTGGATGTGCTTTGTCCGATGCTCTATCCATCACATTTTCCCGAAAATTTCCTCCGTCTAAAAAATCCTGGTCAGTATCCATACAAGATCATAAAGTTGAGCCTTGAAGAGATGAAAAGGCGGACGAGGAAAAAGATCCGTCCCTGGATACAAGGATTCTGGTACTCGCCCCATGAGATCATTGCTCAGCTTGAGGGTGCCGAGGAAAGTGGTATCCGCAGCTGGACGATCTGGAATCCGTCAGGCGGGTATCACACAACCTTCCGTGCTCTTGAAGAAAACATGGGCATTGTATTTCCAAAGCCGCAATTCTACCCGGCGCTCGAGGAGCTGATAGACCGCGAAGAACTGGTGGCGCAGGGTCAGACGAAAATCATCAACCTCACGGACTACCGCAATGGTTACTCGATCCTATCGCTCGACAAATCGGTGGATGGTGAACCGAACGAATACTCCACACTCATCGACGTCCTATCCACACTGGATGAAAGCATCATCGACCGGATCCTGATAAACCGCGGTTTAAACATCTCCCAATGGACCAACCCCTACACAAAAGCACAGCAAATTACAAATTTAATCGTCCAGGATATTGATACCGACCCGCGTCGCATGCGCCCCTTCCCTATATATATCGATTGGGGGGGCACGAGTGTTTTTACAAAATCAATCCCTCCCAAAAGATTAAGACGCTACCAAAATCATACAGAGGCACTGAAAACCACTATTTCAGGTTCGCAGCGCTAACGAAAAAGGATTTCATTTCACTCCATTTGACAAATCCTCCAGAAATATTTATATAAAGAATGATCTATAAGAGGGTGCGGGCTAAAAAACTTGATAATACATCCAATTGTCTTCAATGGCGCTGGGGAAAATGAAAAGCACATTAACAAGACCTGAGTCATGCGAGGATTGCCCCTTTTTTGAACGTATCAGGTCTCCCCTAGACATTCAGTACAACTGCAAGTATTACAATAAAGGCTCTTATGACATGCCGGACAAAAAGTTTCGGTTTTGCAAGGTCGAATGTATATTTGTTTCCGAGAATGGCTGAAGAAAATGAAGATCGAGGATTATTCCTTTGGAAGTATCACGATAGAAGGCGAAATATATCACAAGGATTTGTGGATCATAGATGGAAAAATCACAAAGAGGGATAAAAGCATCGCAAAGGAAAAATTCGGCACATCCCACATGATATCGCGGAGAGAACTTAAAAGAGTGCTAACGCCAAAGACACGAAGGATCATTATCGGAGCTGGAAATTCGGGTCTAGTGTCTCTGACAAATAAGGCACAAAAACATTTAGAAGAAATCGGCATCGAAGTGGAAATGTGGAAGACGGGAGAGCTTATGCAAAGAGGCATTGTGATTAGTAAAACCGATGCGGGAATTATTCACTTAACATGTTAGGATGAAAAAGCCCTCTTATAGAGTGGGCCACGAGCCTGATCCCGATTCCAATGACATAGCCGGTCAATCACCCCCAAAAATTGTAAAAATCACCCTCACATTCACCCTCAGAGGCGATTTACTCCTATTCAAAAATTGATCAAAGTAGATATCTTCGACAGCTCGTTATATGGAGGTTGCTGTGGAGAACAAGCGTAAGGACAGACGGTTCGAAGAACAAAATGAAGTCTTGATTCAGTATGCGCTCGATGGGCATGAAGCAAGCGGCAGCACTGGGATTAAGGCGATCACGCGAGACCTTTCCTTAGGAGGGGCGAGAATTATTGCGCCCAAATCATACCCTGTGGATACAGTGATGCGTATCGAAGTAAACCTTTTAAAATCAGGACAGATCGTGAAACTCGATGGAATCGTAAGGTGGACTAAGCTATCGCAAGACGGAGAAATTCATGAACTCGGTGTTGAGTTTTTACATAAAATTTCAAAATCTGTTTTATCCCTTATCCAGCATCTTTATGGAGGGGACCAGAATATTCCCTCAACAATCTCTTAGAATCCCCTTTTTATAGCCAACATACGCGGTCTAAGGTCTTATTTTGCCCCGTTTTATGGGTTTATTCCTTTAGAATGAAGGAGATACTGTGACCTGTCCCCATTTTATTTTACTGGACGAAGGAGGTGGAGTGTGATAATTTATTCTCCCGATAACTACTTAGATTCAACAGAGGAATATATTAAGGAGGGAGACGGTGACAGCAAAAATCATCGATGGAGAAGCCGTAGCATCCAAGATCAGAGAAACGGTCAGGGCCGATGTGGAAGAGATGGTCGAAACCCACGGTTTTGCACCCGGATTGGCCACAGTACTCGTAGGAGAAAACCCTGCTTCCCAACAGTATGTGCGCATGAAACAGAACCGCTGTAAAAAGGTCGGTATCGTTTCTTTCGGGCATACCTTGCCCGCTGAGACCGGTCAAGACGAGGTTGAACGATTGGTGCGGGACCTAGGAGCCGATCCCAAGGTACATGGCATACTGGTCCAACTCCCCCTTCCCGACCATCTCGACGAAGAGGCCGTGCTCAACGCCATACCCCTCCATAAAGATGTCGATGGATTTCATCCTGTGAACATCGGGCGGTTGGCGATGAAAGGCCGGAAGCCACTCTTCATTCCCTGTACCCCGGCGGGAGTCATACGATTGCTCGAGGAGGCAGGTGCGGAATTCGACGGGGCTGAAGCGGTGGTTCTCGGCCGGAGCAATATCGTAGGGATGCCGGCCGCCATGCTGCTCATCCACCGCAATGCCACTGTCACTGTGTGTCACAGCCGCACAAAGGATCTCTCGGGGGTCTGCCGAAGAGCTGACATCCTGGTGGCAGCGGTTGGACGCCCTCAAATGGTCAAAGCCGATTGGGTCAAACCCGGTGCTTTTGTGATCGATGTCGGGAGCAACAGGATCGACGATCCCGAATCTGAGAAAGGCTATCGATGGGTGGGAGAT
>JASFPP010000188.1:0-7574 GCA_050115915.1 Candidatus Aminicenantota bacterium | reverse complement strand
TCGTTATAATCTTTTCATAAACGCTCATTGTTTCCCCAAACGAAAATCACCCCTGCGCGAGTATGGATTGGAGTTTTTTAGCATATTCTCCGCTCGTCCGATCGGGTGTGACAAATTCGATCTGATCGGGTTCTCCTATCCCCAGTCCCAGCTCTGAGGCTCTCTGGATCTGCTCCTGTTCAAAGATCTTTCTTTCCATGATTTCTTTTTTCGCCCCCAGCTCTTTCAGCACTGCGATCCCCACAGCGTCTACGGCCACACGATCATTCCCCGCAATAAAAACATTGGCCGTCTTCTTTGTTCCTGTCATCGGACCGCCGTCCACGAAACATTCGATGCCATCCAAAAGGATTAAATCCAGCTTATAGCCGAGGTTTATTTCTGCGATCATTTTTCGCATATCGGATGAGCCGTGGAGTTCCCTCATCAAATTTCTTGGCGTAACTCCGACAGAATTTTTTAGCGAGAGCGTAAAAACTCCTCCAAACTGGTGAGTTTTGATACAGCATGTGGATACTGTATACTCGGCTTCGACAACGGGTCGAGCGATAGAAAATCCGTCATTCCAGTGATTGCCTTCAGGATCGAATTTGATCCAATCTTTAGCCTCGAGATCTTCAAAATTGAGTGGCGTAAAGTCGAGTTCTTTTGCCATATTCAAGATCCCTTTTTCTTCGAGAACTTCCTTTGTGGGTGTCGGGCCACTCCTGTCCCCAACAGTGACATCCATAGCACCGCTCGCATGGATCTCCTTCAAAAGTTGGCCCAGAGTATCATTGTGTGTAGAACCCGGTGTTGGATCAGCGGTGTTGAAGTTGGGTTTTACCAAAACTCGCTTTCCCTTCATAGACGGGTAATCCAAGAGGCTTAGCACCTCACGAACGCCTTTTTTACGATCCTCTATCTTAAGAACGGCCACTTTGGACATTTTGCCCTCGTATTTTTTCACCCAATGGCCTAAATCCCACGCTGGCGCACAGGCAACGCTTAAAACAGACCCTTTGATGAATTCTCTTCGGCTCCATCTCATTCCTTTCTCCTCTATCGAAAACGACGCGCGTTTCGCCGGCTTCGATGTTTATTTAAAAAAGTGCACACCTATAAATACAGACAGAAAAAGCTTTAAATGATCCATTTATCAAGTAAATTTAGCGACCCAGAGGGAAAAATCTGTCTCTGCCATCTCACCAACGGAGCGAGCTCTCTCATTTCCCCTGGAAAGAATCAGGTAAGTCGGAACCTCCTGAATCCCGAATGCCGCAGCCAGGTCAGGCTGTTCTTCCACATTGATCCGGGCGACCATGAGCTCTCCCATCCTGCGTTCGGCTAAACTCATGACTACAGAATGCATCAATTCACAGGATAGCGAAGCCATCGAGCAGAAATCCGCCAGTACAGGAATCGCCGATTTTTGGAAAAGCGCATAGGCTTGATTGGCTTTAGGCTCAACCACTTCGCCCGGTGGGGGGAGTTCTTCTTTGCACCGACCGCAAACGACTTTTTTACCGCGGGCGTTCAGTGGAGCATTGTTCGTGGTTCCGCAATTGAGACAGCTAACCTTTACTTTTTCTTCGGTCGTCACTCTTTTCCTCCCCTACAGTTATAAATACAGTGAACATTTCCTCCCAGACAGGCAAGCTTGATCAATGCGAAAAAAATATCACGGTGAATATAACATAGGATTCCAGGTGAGACAAGCCAACATTCTATGGACTCTCTGTGTCATTTATATTCCAATTTTTAACGGAGAAAACTATAATGAAGGCAAACCAATGATTTCAGGGGCCCGACATGAAAAAAAAAGATAAGCTGGATGCGATTTTCTATCCCAAAACCCTCGCAGTTATAGGGGCGTCCAGGGAACCGGGAAGTGTGGGACATTCGCTGCTCGCTAACATCATCGACAGCCGGTTCCAGGGCATTGTTTATCCCGTCAATCCCAATGCTAAGGGGATCCTGGGCATTAAATCCTATCCGAATGTCACTGAAATTCCTGACATCGTAGATCTGGCTGTTATTATCATCCCCGCTCGTCTAGTCCCGAACATCCTCGAAGAGTGCGGCAAAAAAAATGTGAAGGGCGCGATCGTTATTTCAGCTGGGTTTAAGGAGATCGGCGGAGAAGGCATCGCACTGGAGAACGAAGTCAGAAAAATTATTAGCCATTACGACATCGGCCTTTTCGGCCCGAACTGCTTGGGTATGATTAACGCAGATCCACGAACTTCGCTAAACGCCACGTTCGGCACTCAAATGCCGCTGGAGGGAAACATCGCATTTATGTCCCAGAGCGGGGCTCTTTGTGTGGCTGTCCTGGATTACGCCATAGAATCGAATGTCGGTTTCTCCAAGTTTATCAGCATGGGAAACAAAGCCGGCCTCACCGAAAATGAATTGCTTCTCTATCTCAAAGAGGATCCAAAAACCGATGTCATCCTTATGTATCTGGAAGACCTGGTCAACGGCCGCGAGTTTATGTCGATCGCGAGAGAGATCACGACACATCCAAAAAATCCCAAGCCGATCATTGCCCTTAAAGCAGGCCGAACACTCCTCGGAGCAAGAGCGGCATCGTCTCACACGGGATCACTCGCCGGATCGGATAAGGTCTATAACGCGATCTTTGACCAGTGTGGAGTCCTCAGGGGAGATACATTGGAGGAGATATTCGATTACGTGAAGGCATTCTCCAGCCAGCCGCTGCCAAGAGGTGAAAACGTCGCGATCGTCACAAACTCCGGAGGACCTGGAATACTCGCTACAGATGCTCTTATCCAAAACGGACTAAAAATCGCATCATTCTCACAGAACACGAAAAAGGCTCTCAAAAAAATCCTCCCCCCCACTGCAAGCATCAATAATCCGGTCGATATGATCGCCGAGGCCCAACATGAACAGTACGAAGCTACACTCAAAGAGATTTTATCACAGAAGGATATTCATTCCGCGATGGTCATCCTCACCCCAACAGCGTTTACGGACGTGGAAAAAATATCCTGGGCAATCGTCAATGCGACAAAAACTCATAAAAAACCGATGGTTTGTTGCTATTTGGGTGTTTATGATGTATCCAAAGGCCTTGATATCCTCGAGGCAAACGGCATTCCTGCCTACAGATTTCCCGAATCCGCGGCAAAAGTGCTCTCTGTGATGAAAAACTTTACCGAGTGGCTTCGAAGGCCCAAAACAAAAATCAAAACATACCAGGTCAAAAAAACAAAAGCAAAAAAGATCATTCAAACCGTTAAAGATCAGGGCCGGGCCTTCTTGCTGGAACACGAAGCTTACGATGTGTTGAAAGCTTACGGATTTCCCGTGATTCGATCCTACGTAGCGAGAACCGCGCGCGAGGCCGAGGAGGCCGCACAGAAACTCGGATTTCCCGCTGTTTTGAAGATTGTCTCTCCCGACATTTTGCACAAATTCGACTTTGGAGGCGTTTTACTCAACATCCCAAACAAAACAGAGGTCCGAGCCGCTTACAAGACGATCATTCAAAACGTAAAGACAAAGATGCCGGATGCAGAGATTTCAGGTGTTATCGTGGAGCGGATGGTTCCCCCGGGTAAAGAGGTTATTCTCGGGATGAATAGAGATCCTCAATTCGGCCCCATCTTGATGTTCGGGCTGGGTGGGATATACGTTGAAGCCTTAGAGGATGTAACATTTCGGCTGGCCCCCATCCGGGAACTGACCGCATCCATCATGATCAGAAAAACGAAAACCCACAAGATACTGGATGGATTCAGGGGCGAACCGGTCTATGATTTCGAAGCCATCGAAGAATGCCTCAAACGTCTCTCTCAACTTGTGACCGATTTTGAGGACATCAAGGAGCTCGATATCAATCCTCTCATCGTCTATGAAAAAGGCAAGGGTTGTCTCATCGTCGATGCCAGGATCATTCTCTCTTGAGTCTTACCGCTATAATGAGATTGACTTTATTTTTATCGTGTTTATAATAAACCTTTTAAATATGAGTGTTTTGTTTGGATTATTCAAGAGTCACATTTGACACGGAGATATAAGCGCAGCGGCTAAAGCTGCAGTACATCATACCGAGTTTGGATAATCCGTATTACTGGAGAGAGAATGGGTCTATTTAGGAAAAAAAAGAAACCGAGGGTGTGTGTCATCGGATTAGACGGAGTGCCCTATTCCATGATCAAAGACCTCGCCCAAAAAGGAATTATGCCTTATGTGGGCCGGTTGATCCAATCCGGCCACCTCCACCGCATGAAGGCCAGCCTTCCCGAGATCTCATCGGTCAGCTGGACGAATTTTATGACCGGCACAAATCCGGGAACACACGGCATATTCGGTTTTACAGATCTCAAAGAGAACACCTATGACCTGCGCTTCCCGAACTTTCTCGATGTCAGAGCAGAAACATTCTGGGATAAGCTCGGTGAAATGAAAAAGATGTCTGTTGTCATCAATCAGCCGTCCACATACCCTGCACGGAAGATCAACGGGATTATCATCTCAGGTTTCGTTGCCATCGAGATGGCTAAAGCGGTCTCCCCTGTCGCCCTAAAGGATCCCCTAGAAAAATTGGGATACCAGATCGACATCGATACATTCAAGGCCAGAGAAGATCATGAATTCTTGTGGGAGGACCTTGCCCGGACTCTTGAAGGCCGGTATAAGGCTTTTGATTCTTTTTGGGAGACAGATTGGGACTTCTTCGAGATCGTCATTACTGGAACGGACAGATTGCAGCACATCCTCTGGTCAGCCTATGAGGATGAAAGCCATACGTACCACGGCAAGTTCCTCAACTATTACGCGCAACTCGATAAATTCATCGAAAAAGTCGTAGACGCTTATACCGCAAAAACGGATGGAGATGAAGGACTCTATCTTCTCTCAGACCACGGATTCGCTGCAATCGAACAAGAGGTCTATTTGAATGTGTGGCTCGAGCAGGAGGGATATCTCCGCTTCGAAACGTCTTCACCTGAAAACCTCTCGGAAATCAGCGAAACCGCCCACGCGTTTGCCATGGACCCCAACAGGATCTATCTCAACCTCAAAGATAAGTTCCCCAAAGGGACTGTCGATGTCTCTGCAAAACAGGACCTTAAAAAAGAACTTGCAGCGAAGCTTATGCGTCTAGAGTATTCGGGACGGAGGGTGGTTCGAGAAGTGTTCGATACTGAAGAGGTATACTCAGGACCCTGCGTTCCATCCGGACCCGATCTCATCGTCCTCTCCGAATACGGATTCGACATGAAAGGTTCCGTCAAAAAGAAAGAGATCTTCGGGCGCACAAACCTCCAGGGGATGCATACATGGGACGATGCTTTTTTCTGGGCAAACAGGGAAAAAGGTCAAGACCTTTCCATATCTGACCTGTCCAGCATTCTAATGGAGAGTTTTAAATGAGCGAGACAGAGGGAGTGTTGCCTGACCGGAGCGATCAGGGAACGAAAGCGACATCGGTAACCAGCGCCCCAGCCTCCGCTCTTCTGAAGAAATCGGTTTTGATCGTTCTGGGTGTTTGTGTTTTCACTCTTCCAGCAATGGCTTACATAGGCCCTGGAGCGGGATTTGCCTTTCTTTCTTCCTTTCTCGTCCTGTTTCTGACATTTTTCCTCGCTGTCTTTTCCTTCCTTTCCTGGCCCTTTCGTCTGTTCCTTCGTCTCCTCCGGGGACAAAAGGCCTACAAAAAGAGCCGCATCAATCAGCTGGTGATTGTAGGTCTTGATGGAATGGAACCGACTCTTGTTGAAAAGTACATGGCAGAGGGAAAACTCCCGAATCTCAGCAAGCTTAAGAAAGAGGGCTCTTACGCCAGGTTAAAAACAACGACACCTGCAATCTCCCCTGTAGCGTGGTCTTCGTTCATGACCGGAAGCCATCCCGGAAAACATAACATTTTCGACTTCCTCAGCCGCGATCCCAAAACTTACCTACCGGACCTCTCCTCCGCGCGAATCGGAAATCCGAAGAGGTTTCTTCCGCTAGGAAAATACAAGATCCCCCTTTCCAAGCCTGAGATCAAAGGGATGCGTAAAAGCATTCCGTTCTGGAAAATTTTAGGCGACAGCGGAATCTTCTGTTCGATTTTAAGGATTCCGATTACATTTCCTCCCGAGAAATTCAGGGGACATCTGCTCTCGGGAATGTGTGCCCCAGACCTCAAAGGCAGTCAGGGGACTTTTTCTTTCTACACATCGGAAACCGGGCGGAATGAAAAACACGAAGGCGGTATGATCATTCCGGTGACCATGGATGGCAACATGGTAAAGACCTATATCTCAGGTCCTGAGAACACGCTTCTCAAAAAGGAAGAGGAGATGCGCCTTCCGATGACCATTCACTGTGATAAGGAGAAGGAAAAGGTGCGCATCGATGTGGCCGGCCAAACCCTCGATCTCAAACTCAAGACATTTTCGGACTGGGTAAAGATCGCCTTTCGGCCAGGCCTGGGAATGAAGGTGAGGGCCATCTGCCGGTTTTATGTGTCAGAGATCTATCCACACTTCAAGATGTATCTCACTCCACTCAACATCGACCCGGAAAAGCCGGCACTCCCCATTTCACACCCCTTTATTTACTCCGTTTATCTCTCCAAACTTCTCGGTGATTTTACGACCCTGGGGGAAGCCGATGACACATGGGCTCTGAACGAGGGCATCTTGAGCGAGGATTCCTTCATCAAACTCGCTTATGACAACCACCAGGAATCCGAAGATATGCTCTTTAACGCCATGGCAAAGACAAAAAAGGGTGTTGTGGCCTGCTGGTTTCAAACCACGGACAGTATTCAGCATATGTTTTTCCGTTATCTAGACAAGAGGCATCCGGCTTTAAAGCACGGACAAATAGAAAAAAGCGCCAAAGTCATCGAAGACCTCTACAAAGATATGGATGACCTTGTGGGAAGAGTGCTTGAAAAACTCAACAAGAAAAGTATGCTCATCGTTATGTCCGACCACGGATTCAAATCCTTCCGCCGGGGGGTGAACCTAAACTCATGGCTCTATGCAAACGGCTATTTAAACCTTAAGGATGGAAAACTCACGAGCGAAGAATGGTTCAAAGATGTCGATTGGAAACGGACGAAAGCATACGGATTAGGCCTCGGGGGCATATACATCAACCAGAAAGGACGGGAAGCCCAGGGGACCGTCGATCCTGGAGAAGAGACAAAAAAGCTTAAGGAAGAGCTGGAGCAGAAACTCAACGGATTGAAAGACGACGAGACGGGCGATGTGGCCATCACCAAGCTCTATGACAGAGAAAAGATCCCCCGGGGACCTTACATCGTGAACTGCCCGGACTTCATAGTGGGCTACAATGAAGGATACAGAGTCTCATGGGATTCGGTGACGGGTGTTGTCAACTCGACGATCTTTGAAGACAACAGAAAGGCATGGAGCGGCGATCACTGCATAGACCCAAAGATAGTTCCGGGTATCATCTTTTCTAACTTCAAGTTAAACACACAGGAACCATCGATCATTGATATTGCGCCGACCGCACTGGAACTTTTTGGTATCAAAGTGCCTCCGCATATGGATGGACGGGTGTTCATCGATACGGAAACATCCTTAAAACCATCATGA
>JASFPP010000187.1:0-7599 GCA_050115915.1 Candidatus Aminicenantota bacterium | reverse complement strand
AGAAACTTGCCGAAGAGGAAGAGGAGATGGTCGAGAGTGATTACAACGGCATGACGCTGTACTCAGTCCAAGGAGACGAGAATGAAGAAGGGGCCTTCGCGTTCTTGGATGAATCGAACGTTGTCATCGGGAATGAAAACAACGTCAAAACCGTAATCGACATCACACAGAACAAAGCGGACAACATCTATAAGAACCAGGCTCTTACCGATCTTCTGGCCAAGACCGAGAAAGAGGGTATTTTATGGGGGGCGTTCCTCATCCCCGCAAAAGCAGTTGAGGAAGCAGCCTCAGAGAATCCGATGATGTCCGCTTTCGAAGCACTCAAAGCCGCCACACTGCTGTTCGATTACAAGAACCAGAATATCCTGGCAGAAATAAAGCTCATGAGTGACAATGAAGAGAACAATAAAAAGATCGCAGACGCATTGAACGGATTTAAAGCCTTTGGCGCAATGGCCGCTGCGGAAAAACCTGAAATCGGAGAATTGCTCAATAAGATCGAGATCTCTTCGACGGCAGAACATGTTAAAGTCTATTTAAGTCTTCCTGAAGAGCTCCTAAACAAGCTCAAAAGTTCTATCCCGGCAGATATAGAGTAATCCAAAGAATTTTTTTCAGGATTTAATTGGGAATTGACCGAGGAGTATTGGTTTTACTCCGGCCCAATTTTTTATGCCATTTTTTTCTGTCGACCAATCTTTGGCCTCTGATTCCATACGTAAAAAAAGAAGGAATTTAATCTTGAAGGATGTATTCTTGCAAGGCAAAAATCACACAGGCCAGAGCTAAAAAACCAGCGGTGACCAGGAATAGAATCAGTACAGCCAGTGCAGGAGGTGTGGGTTCCAAACGGAAAAGCAAGAAAGCAAATCCTTCGTGCGCCTGCGGAGTGGGCATCAAAGATTTCAGATAATGGACGATGGCGAAACGCTGCGTCGAACCGGGAAAATACTGGATCACATTCTCCCAGCCAAAACTGAAGATCAATCCAAACATGATCGACCGTTTTAAAAACGTGCCGATCATCGTGAAGAATGCCGTATAACATATCAGCCCCAGAATGAGTACGGCTATGTTTCTGAACAGGATTTTATACAAAGAAAAATTCAACAGATCATTCACATTCAGGATCAAAAAAGAAAAAATCAATCCGAAAACCACCATTAGAGTAACAAGCGTTGTGTAAGCCGCATATTTTCCCAAAATAATCGCGGATTTGGGGATGGGGCGTGTGGTGAGATAAGTCAGGGTTTTTCCCTCCAATTCTTCAGAACAAACCGAGGTTCCGTAAAACAGCGCCAGAATCAGAACCAGGAACTGGAGATAGAATCCCATGATCATGTTGGAAAATATGTAGATCCCCTCGAACCGGGGCTGTCCCGTAAAAATCTGAGAAAATTTAAAAATCCCGGCCAAGATTACCGGGAGAAAGCTGATGAGATAAAAAACTTTGGTTTTCCTCGCTCTTCTTCCCAAAGGAAAGAAGAAAAAAAAGACATCCCCCACAGAATTCCATAGATGTTTTAAACTCCCGATAGAGCTCTGCGTCATGTTTATTGTCCTATCAAATAATCAAAAACGGCTTGAAGATTATCATCGGGCGATGTGATCTCAAACACTTCGATATCGTTCTCTATAAATAAAGAGGGAAGGATCCCGAAGAATTTATCCCTGTTATTGGTTTCAACCAAAAGAGAACCATCACCAGGCATAAAATTGACCTTCAGCACAAATTCATACTGTATAAATTTGGAAACAAGGTCTCTTGGACGACTGCATTTAATGGAGATAATGTGCGGATGCGTTTCTATCAGATCTCTGATGTAGTGAATATCTCCCTGAGCGAAGATTTTTCCCTGATGGATCAGGATGATTTTTCTGGTCATCGCTTCGATCTCTGGGAGCACATGGCTCGAGACAACAATCGTTTTTCCCTCCTGCTTATAAGATTTGATGAGCCGAATGATCTTCCTCCGGCTCAAAGGGTCCAGTCCGTTTAAGGGCTCATCGAGAATAAGTATCTCCGGTTCATTGGCAATAGCTTGAGCGACCTTTATTCTCTGGCGCATTCCCCGGCTGTATGACCTTATAACCCTGTCCTTATCCGGCTTCAACTCAACGATATCGAGCGCTTTGTTCGCTTTCGCTTCAATTTCAGATTCCGTGAGGTGATAGAGTCTCAATAATCCGGTGAGAAATTGCCAACCGGTCAGTTCATCGTAGAAGGAATCCTGTTCCGGACAGAATCCAAGAGATTTGAACAGGGTATAGTTGTTCCTCACTCGCTGTCCCGAAATCCGGACAGAGCCGATGTTTGGCTTTATCTGTCCTGTGATCAGCTTCAAGAATGTGGATTTTCCTGCACCATTCGGCCCCAGAATGCCGGTAATGCCTGGTTCGATCTGAAGGGTGACATCGCTCAGACCCAGAACGTTCCCGTACCATCGGGATAAATTTTGGGCCTCGATGACGGGCTTCATTTGACCACCTCCACACCTCTGATCTTCTTCTTCAGAATAGAGGCTCCCAAAACACAGAAGCCCGCGATGATCGCGAAAGATAAAAACCAGGGTGTGTCATGGGGAAGCCTCTGCCCGAAGATAAAGGCTCCCGCCTGCTTGAGGTTCTCTTTGATCGAAAGGAGTGCGAAGTAATCATTACGGAATATCCCCACAAAGATCCCGTAGAGGATATCCGAGAATATGTACAGGCCGAAGATCAAAATTGCGACATATCTCCTGTTTTTATTGACAGATGAGAGGAAAAGTCCATAGAAAGCAAAAAAGACCGTGACCAAGAGTGAATAGCCGATCACAGAGAAGGGGAGCAATGGATAGGCGGAGAGAAACTCAAAATTGGCCGCAAAAAGAAGCTTCATCAGTATAAAAATGACTCCGGGCAAAAGAGTGATAAAAAAGAGAAAGAACACGATCACAGATGCCTTTCCGAGAAAATAGTCACTCTTGTTGATAGGACGCGAAAAATAGAGCTGGAGAGAGTTGAACTTGAGGTCATCGGAGATAAGGCCAGCCCCGCAGAAAACAAGGATCATGACCATCATAAAAAGGATATAATCATTGGTGAAGTAGGCTTTGAAATATGTCGGATCGATGTTAAGAAAATCGGGCACCTCCCCTTCTCTGATCATGAATGCAAAGTCTTCCAATCTCTCGGCGACGTAAATACCCGCTAAAAAAAGAACGGCGGGTGTCAGTGCCAGGAAAAAGAGAAGCTTGAAGAACTTTTTACGGAATGTCAGCCTTATCCCGTATCGAGTGATGGGCAACCAGGGCAGCTTTTTATCCATAAACTCGCCATCCCAATGCGTATACCCTTTTTCTTTGATTGTCATCAATCGACTCCCACCACCTCCGCAAAGAGGTCTTCCAGCGAGGTTTGACTCTTGACAAAATGCCTGATTTGATACTCCCCGCGAGAAGCCACGCGGAAAATTTCCTGTGGACTTTTTTGAGGGGGCAAATACACTTTGAGTATTCCCTCCTCTGTATGTTCGACACGGCATTCCATGCTTTTAAGTTTATCGACGAAGCTTTCTGTGTCTCCTTTAACTTTGAGCTCATAGAGACTATAATCCAGCTGTTTCAAAGCCTGAAGGTCGCCTTGATTGGCCACCTTACCCTTATTGAGGATCAGCACATAGGAGCATACAGCTTCGATGTCGGAGAGAATATGGGAGGAGATCAGTACCTGAATATCTTTCTTGGAGGAAATATCCATGATGAGTTCGAGGATCTCCGTTCTTCCCTGGGGATCCAGACCACTCGTGGGCTCATCGAGGAAGATGAGCTTGGGATCATGAACGAGAGCCTGGGCCAGCTTGAGGCGTTGTCTCATTCCACTGGAATACGTCTCGAGATTCCGATAGCGGCTCTCTTCCAACCCGACATAAAAAAGAACTTCATGTGCCCGCTTCATTGCTTCCTGACGGGGCATCCCGGATAATTCCCCCAGATAGGATGTAAAAGACACAGCATCGACGTTTGTGATCAAACAATCGTCTTCCGGCATATACCCCACATAGCGCCGGATCATCCTCTGCTGCGTTTTAATATCATATCCGAGGACTCGGCCCTCCCCTCTCTCAGGCTTTAGGAAACCCAAGAGGATACGCAGCAGCGTGCTTTTTCCCGCTCCATTGGGACCAAGAAGCCCGATAGCGCCCTGAGGCAGAGAAAGGTCCACTCCATCCAGAGCTTTGATCTGGCCGTAGCTGAAATGCAGCTCTTTTATCTCAACACTCATATCGTTCCTGGTCTGATCATGCATGAATTATCTAGATTAGTTAATACGAGTATCCGTTTAAAAAAGTTCAACAGCAGGTGTCCCCTCTCCGAACACAAGTGCCCGGTAGGCCTTCTCCACTCGGTCCCAATTTTCCTCCCGGTCCAAAGCCCAATATCTTCCCATAACAGTGACTACTTTTCCCGTAGACAGAGCCCTGCATTTTTTTTCGACCTTATCCACATAGATCGAGCCGCTTTCGGGCCTCTCACCCCGTCGTCCGATTAGAGAGTGCACATACACCTCTGTCAGCCCCATATTCTTCGCCATCTGCAGGAGCGCAAAGAGATGTTTGATGGTCCCGTGAGAGCTGTAAAAGGAAACGATCCCCAAAAGATGGAGGGCCCGGTTATTGTCCAGTGCGCTCTGCATGGTCCCTAAAAAGGCTGGATTTTGGAAAAAAGTACCGTCTTCGATGGATTTATCGATCCTGACCCTGTCGAGCAGGATCCGCCTCCCAGCACCAAGATGGAGATGACCGGCTTCAGAATTTCCCACAGTATCCGCAGGCATGCCCACTGCTTCACCGGATGCCGCAAGTTTTGAATGCGGAAATTGGGCCCAAATCCTGTCAAAATTTGGGGTTTTGGCCTCTTTGATCAAGTTGCCGAAAGTGTCTTCTTTCATCCCCCAACCATCCAGAATGAGAAAAAGCAGTTTCTTGTTTTTATTTTTGTTGGAAACCTGTGTTTCGATCAGCGACTGACCCGACATCTCTGCCGGTTTTTCCAGGCCCAACAACTCGAGAAGAGAGGGCGCCACATCGCTCAGCTCGCCAAACTCCTTCAAGACCAGGCTATGCGGATCTTCCAGTGCAAAATTGGCAAGAATAAACGGGACAGGATTCTTGGTGTGCCCCGTGTTCACTGTGCCATCCGGATACTGCCATTCCTCTACAGTGCCGTGGTCTGCACTCACCACAAAAGTGACACATCTCTCACGGCACTTATCCACTAACCGTGCCAGCTGTTCGTCCACGACCTCCACTGCCCGCAGCACCGCCTTTTTGTCCTCGATGTGGCCCAATACATCCACATTGGCAAAATTTCCCACGATAACTTGGACTTTTGGATCATCCAGTTGGGCGATTATGGATGCAGTGACTTTTTCAGCGCTCATCTCCGGTGTCAAAGCGTAGGAATCGACTCCTTCGGGTGACGGGACGAAGATCCTTTTCTCCCCTGGGAACGGCCTTTCGTTCTTGCCATTCATAAAATAACCCACATGAATCGCTTTTTCGGACTCGGCAATTTTTACAAGGGACAATCCATTTTGGGTCACAACCTCTGTGAAAGTGTTCTTCACCTCCCCCTCTGGAGGGAATGCGACGCGGACATCGAGCGAAGAGGCATATTCGATCATCGTCGCAAAATCCAGGTCCAAATCTCTCTTGACTTCAAAATGATCGAACTCATCCTCGGTGAGACTCTCGGTGATCTCAATTTCCCTCTCACCACGGATATCGTAAAAAATGACAGAATCCCCCCTTTCGATCCGACCGATGGGTTTTCGAGAGGCATCGACGGCTACGATGGGTTCGAGTTCTTCATCCTCCTGGCCCGACCTGTAGGCCTCATGGATGGCCTTAAGCATAACTGAATCTGCGTTGCTATTTTTTGTCTTGTTCATCATGAGTTATCGCATTAAGGCAATACTATAGAGACCATCACACTTCATGTCAACCTTCGCGAGTTTTCGAGTTGGTCTTGACGAATGAGGGATTGCTCATTAAAGTAGAAGCATTACTCAAAGGTCCTCTGGATTCGAAAACTGTCAGATTCAGACCGCTTTGCATGAATGAACTCGGATGCCACAATCCAGATGGACTTGAGAGGAGGAGTCATGAAAAAAGTATTGTACACCTTGTTTGCTTTCGCAATCGTATTCTCCTTCGTCCCATCGATGGAAGCTTCCGATTCCCGCCCGATTACGTTTGACGATTTTATTCGGATCAAACGTATCAGCGACCCTCAGATCTCTCCCCAAGGAGACAAGATCGCTTTTGTGATTACAGTTATGGACACAGAGACGAACACGAGCAACAGTGACATCTGGATCAAAGCCATAGAGGGTGGAAAACCATGGCAGCTCACCTCGAGCCCCAAATCTGACTCCAATCCCCGTTGGTCGCCCGATGGAAAAAAGATCGCGTTTATATCCACGCGGAAAGGCACTCCACAGGTTTGGATGATCGAATCCGGAGGGGGTGAAGCCTATCCGCTCACAAACATTTCTACGGGGGCCACAGGAGTGATCTGGTCGCCCTCGGGAGAGCACCTGGCCTTTATCTCCTCTGTTTACCCGGACTGTTTGGATGATGACTGCAACAGCAAAAGGAACGAGGCAAAGGAAAAAAGCCTGGTCAAAGCCCAGCTTTTTGACGAACTGCTCTTCCGTCACTGGAATGCCTGGAGGGACGACACCCGGAGTCATGTTTTTGTTACGCCCTCCGATGGAGGGAATGTCCGTGATCTCTCACCCGGCGATTCTGATGTGCCGCCCCTATCATTGGGTAGCCGCAACGACTACGCTTTCTCCCCGGACGGGAAGGAGATATGTTTTGTGAGGAATACAGACCCCGAATTGAAACTCGGACTGGGAACGAACAACGATCTTTTTATCTCTTCCATCCATGGCGGTGATGTCATAAAGATCACAGAGAACAGGGCCAACGACAATTCGCCCCATTATTCGCCCGACGGAAGGCACATCGCTTACAGGGCCATGAAAAGGCCTGGATTTGAAGCAGACAAATATGGCCTGATGTTGTATGACCGGAAGACAAAACAATTTGCGAACCTCACTGAAAAGCTCGATGCTTCAGTGGGAGAGATCGTTTGGTCTCGCGACAGCTCATACATCTATATCACCTTCGAGGAACAGGGCCGAACAGTGCTGGCCCGTGTTTCGATCCAAGGGCAGGATACCGTGAGAATCCTTGACGGCCATACGATCGGTTCGCTCCAGTTATCACCAGACGGTGGGAAATTTTTCTTCCTCAAACAGGGCATCGCGTCTCCTTCAGAAGTGTGCGCGTTCGATCTCGCTTCAAAAACGCTCATGCCTATCACAAACACAAATGACTCAGTGCTCTCAGATCTCGCAATGAATCCAGCCGAAGAATTTTGGTTCGATGGAGCAGAAAATGACAAGGTCCACGGTTTTCTGCTGAAGCCCCCCCATTTCGATCCTGGAAAAAAGTATCCGCTGGTCATGCTCATCCATGGAGGCCCGCAGGGAGCCTGGCATGACAATTTTCATTACAGGTGGAATGCGCAGATGTTCGCTTCGCCC
>JASFPP010000186.1:0-7756 GCA_050115915.1 Candidatus Aminicenantota bacterium | reverse complement strand
AGATTCGCCTAAAGCCACCTGCATGTCGTTCATGTAGCCGAATGCGCCGTGATTGTAACCGTGAGTGTGGGGAACTTGAGGGATTTCAAGGCCTGTGAAATCATCTGTATACCTCTCCCATTTGAGCCCGATTTTGGGGTCCCATGTCCTGAACTGGTTGATATGGTAGATCTTGCGCATTGATCCGGGTTCGTGATCGGCAGCAGGAATGTACCGCCAGGTCCAATCGCACAATCCACAATCACATGTGTGCGTAGTCATGACCGATCCGTCAGTGGATGCCTCCTTACCAACGATGATGACCGTGCATCCATCCGTTTTCCAGTCGATACACGTCTCGCATTCATCACCTTTCTGGCTGTCAAAAGCAAAGGCATTGACGAGGATCAACACAGAAAACAGCATACCGAATAGCGTCAAGATTTTTTTAATCTTCATACTTTTTACCTCCTTGATACAAAAATTCAATTTTTAAATAATATAGTTGAAAATGAAATTGTGAGGAAAATTCTATGGTTTGGATTGAATTGTAGCACCCCATTGAAAGATATTTATACAAACTAAATCCACTTCTGTCAATTTACTTCTGAATAAATGGGGATTGGCACCTATTTCCAGGGGAATAAAGAAATGGTGCCAGGTCCACTTTTTAATTACCCCTGGAAATAGGTGCCTGACCCCTATTTTTTCTATTTCTTCTTTTTTGGAGGGGGTGGGGGAGGAGCGACGGGCTGCAGGTTGTCCTGCTCGATGACGGCTCTGTTCCACCATTCGGGTGTAGAAATACGGTCGACCTTTCTGGTCTCGGGATTGTACATGCGGAAGTGGTTGTACTTCACAAGCAGGTCATCCCCGAGTTTCCACCAGGCATCGACCACATTATTGGCATTGTTCACACTATAGTCGGTAAGGAACTCGATGGCTGCAGCCGGGTCTGTTTCATAGAGCTTGAGCGCGGTTTTGTCGATAATCGGCGTTCTTCTAACAGCCTTGACCTCCCATTTTTCCTGGGCGTTCTTCACATCTTCGATAGCATAGGAATAGACCACCTGGGTGTGGAAATCCACATAGTCCGAAGCCCATCTGGCCTAATCTCTGCTGAAGACATAATGATCGCCGACCTGGAAGGATTTGGGGATCTCTGTGATTCCGCAGTAAAGAGGCATGTAAGCGGCCGTGTCTTGAGCCCCGAAAGACAACCAGAGGATCCCTCCGATCGCGTTCGGCAGCCAACCTCTGCACTGGGTTACAGTAGTGTATTCTACATTGTTCACGCAGATGCAGCGCGGTCCGTTGTATCTCTGTTTATCCACACGAAAACCCTTGAACCAGTTAGGATTTTGGAACGGCCCGCCCTTGATGCCCACAGTCGGATCGAATTTGGCTCCTTTATATTTATCCCTTGTAATGTTCATAACATCTTGAACCGAAAGCTTTGTATCTGGTTTAACCGAAAAGGGCAGGTCCATGCTTTCTGTATCCGGGCCCAGATTTTGGGATGGCGCAACAATGTTGAAGAACCGCCACAAACGGCCGCGTCTCCCCTGGGTGCTGTCCGCACTGCCAGGGCTCGGTGAATAGGCTCTTTTCCAGCTGAAAGGCTTGCCGCTTTCTGGATCATAGAGGCCTAGCTCAATTGCGTAAGAGATGGCGTTCGATGATCCCATGAAGTACTCTTTGTTATCGAGATCGATCTCGCCGATCCGGGATTCATTGGGAGTCACGCTCACATGATCGTCGGGAACTCTTTGCGCACACCATACAGCTCCGGGTTTCCCGCTATCGGGTGTCCATAGTGGACCAACCGGCATGATCTCAAAAATCCAGGCCTCGTTCGGATCTGTTACAGCCAGCATCTCGCCGGCATCGTTAAATCCGTAGCCATAGGTCGTGGCTAAATCGCCCATGATCTGGATGGCATCCCTTGCGGTCTTCGCCCTTTCCATCGCCACCAACGTGAGCATCGTAATATCGAACTTCGCCGCGGGCGTGGGATTTCTCATTTTTCGGTTACACCCGATCGTCGATTCTCCCAGTGCCACCTGGTTCTCATTCATGTAACCGAACATCCCATGGATGTAGGCATAAGTATGAGCCACCTGGGGAATATCCAATCCTGTATAGTCGTCTTTGTATTTTTCCCATTTAAGGCCCTGTTCGGGCGGCCAGGTGACATACTGATTCACGTGATAAATCTTACGAACCGCACCTTCTTTGTGATCTGCGGCCGGCACAAAACGGAAAGTCCAGTCACAAATACCGCAATCGCAGGTGTGTGTGCTCATGACCGAACCATCCGTCGAGGCATTTTTTCCCACAAGGATGGATGTGCATCCTCTTAAAAGTTCATCCTGCCAGGGGTCGCAATCTTCGCACTCCCCGACTTGAGCCACGAAAGCGCTCACCACTGCCAGGGAAACAAACAAAATACAAAAGAATAGGATCGCTCTCTTTAGGTTCAAGGTTCACCTCCCAAAATCATTTTAAAATCCAATCCTCAGTGTCTAGCACCGAATCATATCTAATGTTAAAATCCGAAATCAATCTTTTTTCTTTTCAATCAATCCTTTTTCTTTTCAGGTTTTGTCTTGGGCCGAGGGGGCGGGGGTGGTACTGGGGTGAGATTGTCGTGTTCGATAACCGCTCTGTTCCACCATTCCGGAGTTTGGACTCGTCCGGGCCGTCTTTTCTCGGTGTCATAAATGCCGAAGTGGTTATATTTCACCAACAATTGATCGCCTAATTTCCACCAAGCATCGACAGTACTTTTGGCATTTCTCAAAGTGAAGTCCGTGATGAATTCGATCGCTTCCGCCTGGTCCTTTTCATAAAGCTCTACTGCGGCCTTGTCCATCATCGGAATCTTCTTCAGTGATCCATCCTCATACTTCTCTTGCGCCTTTTTCACATCTTCGATGGCGTAGGAGTAGACCACCTGTGTGTGGAAATCCACATAATCGAACGCCCATCGGGCCGACTCTCTGTCAAACACATAGTGATCCCCCTTTGTAAAGGATTCCGGCATTTCTGTGATTCCACAGTAAAGTGGGATAAAGCATGATGTGTCCTGCACACCCAAGGCTATCCAGTTGATCCCTCCTATCGGATCAGGCAGCCAGCCTCGGGATTGAGTGATAGTCGTGTACTCCACACCCGATACACTGATGCACCGGGGGCCATTATATCTCTGCTTATCGATAGTAAATCCTTTGAAATAGTTGGGATTACTAAAAGGCCCTCCCTTCAAGCCGACTGTCGGATCATATTCTGCGTCCTGATATTTATCCCTTGTAATATCCATAACGTCTTTGACCGCAAGTTTCTTGTCCGGTTTCACGGAGAACGGAAAATCCATTCCTTCGGTTTCCGGGCTAAAATTCTGAGTTGGCGCCACCAGGCTGAACAGGCGCCAGAGCCGGCCCCTGCGCCCTTGTGAGGCTGCGGCACTGCCACGGCTCGGCGAATAAGCTCTCTTCCAACTGAAAGGTTTGCCACTATCGGGATCGAATAGGCCGGCTTCAACCGCATAAGAGACGACATTCGGCGAACCCATAAAATAGTCTTTGTTATCGATGTCGATCTCACCGATGCGGGATTCGTTCGGACAGAAACTTATATGATCGTCGGGCACTCGCTGGGCACACCACACAGCACCGGGCTTCCCGGTCTCCGGTGTCCAGAGCGGCCCTACTGGCATAATCTCGAAAAGCCAGATCTCCTTTGTATCGGCCACTGCCAGCATCTCACCGCTGTCGTGGAATCCATATCCGTATTTTTCAGCCATCGATCCCATGAGCTTGATGGCCTCTTTTGCGGTTTTACATCTTTCCATGGCCAGCATTGTCAAAGTTGTGATGTCCATGATCGCCGAGGGAGTTGGGTTTCTCATCTTTCTCACACATCCGATCGTTGA
Source organism: Candidatus Aminicenantota bacterium (assembly GCA_050115915.1). Taxonomy (GTDB): domain Bacteria; phylum Acidobacteriota; class Aminicenantia; order Aminicenantales; family Aminicenantaceae; genus WTAW01. The sequence goes on along the minus strand of JASFPP010000186.1, from coordinate 3,843 downwards.
CTCGGCAATCCCCAACTGATGCTCGTTCATGTGGCCGAACACAGCGTGATGATAGGCATAAGTGTGTGGAACTTGTGGGATTTCAACGCCTGTGTCTCCCTCCACATACTTCACCCATTTGCCGCCTAACTCTGGGGGCCATGTCCTTATTTGGTTGATGTGGTAGATCTTGCGTGTGGAACCCTCTGGATGATCAGCCGCTGGGATCAAATGCCAGGTGAAGTCACACACTCCGCAGTCAGCAGTCTGACAAGCAAAGACCGACCCATCGACAGAGGCATCCTTCCCTACAAGGATCGTGGTGCAGCCTTCGGGCTCAGCGGGCCAGAGATCGTTATCCGAGAGATATTCATCCCTATCAAGAACAAAGGTGTTTGCCAGCGCAAATCCAACGAGTAACAAAACCAGGATGAGAAGCGATCGTTTTATCTTCACTTTACCTCCTATCACCTTCACTTTAGACTCCATCCCCGTTAAAAAGTGTAATTAAAGAAGTATGGAAGGTGTTGATTTGATCCGAGCTCGGTGAGTAATCAAAATAACAGCGTCCAAGTGGCCATCAGCGAATGGCCTTTGTAGTGGCTAATTAAACCAAACTTGGACTCCCCTGTCAATTTCAATCACTTGCAAAAATAGGGGTCAGGCACCTATTACCAGGGGTAAATGAAAAGTGGACCTGGCACCTATTTTTGCTTGGGGGCTATTTTATCTCGTATGCAGCCTCGATAATGCTGGCTAATGCAACGATCTTCATCGGCTCGATGAATGGAACAGGAATGTCCTCCTCCTTCAAAACGAGCGGCACTTCTGTGCAGCCTGCGATAATGGCCTCAGCTCCTCTTCCGGCTAAGACCCGGGCAATATTGACTATCGTCTCTTTTGAATATCCTTGCGTAAATCCTGCTTTTATTCCTTGTTCCCCAAAAATAGCATCCATCACTTTCTCTTGCTCTTCTTCTGCCGGAGCAATAACTTCTATCCCTGCTTTTTTATATGTGTTATGAAAAAGCCCCGATATCAGGGTTCCCGTACTCGATACCAATCCCACTTTCTTCAGTGCGGGTATGTGTTCCTGCGACCATTTCAATGATTCGTCCAGCAGGCTGATGAAGGGCATAGGCACTTCCTTCAGTGCTTCATGAATAAAAAAATGGGCCGTCACACAAGGCATTACCACAAAATCGGCCCCTGCATGTTTCAGCACTTTTAACCCCTCGACAAGATAAGGCGTTGGCGAGGGCCCTGTCCCCAAAATTGCATCTGTACGAGGGGGCACCTTGGGATTGCTGTATATGATTAAAGGTATGTGGTTCTGATCGATATCTACCTTCGTGTTCCTGACGATCAAACCGAACATATATTCTGTCGCCTCTGGCCCCATCCCCCCTAAAATGCCGATCGTCTTTTTCATCGGTTTTTTCCTAAACCTTCATTTTTCTGCATCCAGAACTATTGCCTATGATTTATGAGTGAAGTCTTATGACTTATATCTCACGCCTTACCTGTCGTCCAATCTCATAAGCTCTCTGACTTTATCCAACGGAAGTGCCTTGATTTTGTGGCCTCTAAAGCCGTCCATATCTGTGGCCTTGAACATGGAATTCAGGATGGCCTCCTCCGAAGCCTCTGCTGCAGCCAAAAAGAGTGCCGACATATGCCTGTTCCTCAACACTTCAATTTTCTGCGTTCTCTCATTTGAATCTCGAGGGGTTCTAACCTCCTTTGCCGTAGAAAATGCGATGCAGTAATCGCCACTTCCGTTCGAATAATATCCGCCTGTTCGGGGAATGCCCAGGAGCGCCCTTTTTGCCAGACGTTTCAAATTCCGGCTATCTAGAGGGGCATCTGTCGCACAAACGATCATACAAGATCCGTCCGCCCCTATCTCGATATCCCTCTGGAATGAGTACTTTCCCAGTTTCACTCCTACAGGATAGCCGTTTATTTGGAGGATGCCTCCGAAGTTCGTTTGGACCAAAACACCAACAGTGTATCCACCTCTTGATCCAGGGAGTTTCCGCGATGCGGTGCCTATACCTCCCTTCCAACTGAAACACTCCGTCCCTGTGCCCGCACCGACGCAGCCCTCCTCGACAGGGCCAGACAGTGCTTTCTTGATGGCCTCTATGACATGTTCTTCTTTGACATGTCGTCCTCGAATATCATTGAGATAGCCATCGTTCGTCTCTCCGACGACGGCATTCACAGAATCCACTCCTTCGTTTCCCGGAAGATCCAACGTGTATGTGATAACTCCATTGGCCGCATTGGGCACGCTTAAGGTGTTTGTGAGAACGATCGGTGTCTCGATAAATCCGAGTTCTTCGACCTGCGTGTAACCCATTAACTTCCCGTATCCATTGGCCACATAGATCGCCCCTGGAACCATTTCTTGGTAGATATTTCCGTCATGGGGAACAATAGCCGTTGCACCGGTTCTGATACTATTGCCCTCGATGAGGGTCACATGCCCCACTTTCACTCCCGCCACATCCGTTATGGCATTCCACTTGCCGGGTTCCATTATCCCGATCTTTATGCCGAATTCCCTCACCCGCGGCCCTTCTTCAGATGCCATCGATGCTACTCCTAAAATGAGCACAATGAGAGCTAGATATTTTATTAATTTCATGGAATTCTCCTTGGTGGAACATGCTCCTATGATGTTAGGGGATACACTTAAAAAAATCAACGCGAAGAGGAAATAGAAGTGTCTCCTAAGGTGGAATAATCCCTTTTATTAAGTTATATAAATTCACTCCAGTCTTAGTCTGTACTGCTGTTGTCGATACGCTGGAAGGGCTCTGTCATCCGCTTTCTCGCATACGGGCTTAATGAATACTCCATTCCATACTGGCCGTGCATCCAAGTGTCTTCCAAATTCATCTCTGCGGCCTGCCCATACCGGTTGACAGCTTCGTCTCTTCTCCCCAAAAGATCGAGCATATGCCCTTGCCAGATCAATGCCACCGCCTCATATCTCTTTTCTTTTTTTTCGCCTGCTTCCCATTGCATCCTCTCGAACACAAACAGCGCTTCCACATAGTTCTCCACATCATAGAGAGCAAAGCCAGTTCTTAGATAACTATCGAGCGTCTCGAACATCTCGAGCCACTCCCTCGAATACTTTTCCGCCAACTTCTGGCTCGAGTTCCATCCCCAGCCGAACGATCCGAGGATTCGATCCGGAGACGACTGCGAATCTTTTTCCCAGGTCCCCAAAGTGGCTTTATAGGCAGAAATATCACTCTCTGATAACTCAGGCAGATTCTTGATAAAATCCTTAAGCACCGAAAAGAACTTTTCCGGCTCTTCATCATAGATTCCATGTCCTGCATTTGCGAACGCAACCATCTCCGCATTCGGATGGTTCCCCTTCAGAACTTCGGGCTTTATCTCGCCCCAGGTCAGATCATATTTCCCTTCCAAAATAAGAGTCGGAATCGGATTGCTGTCAAAAGCCCCTTTCAGGTCAACCATTCCCGCACTCCTGTTCATAATGCCGTTGAAATTATCATCATGGTCCCATTCATACAGGGCAAACTCGGACAAACGCTCTTGAGTAGGCTTATAAAAATTCTGCCGCTTCCAATCGCCATTGAGAAAGTTGTTGTATAAAAGTATGGGCATGAATTCTTTCCGATGTAGCTTATTTGCCATAGCCAGCTTCTGCACTTGCCCCCGGATTTCCTTCAGTCTAGCCCTTTCTTCCTCGGACATGTACTGCCTCTGGCGGGATGTGCCTGTATCCACGTGCATCCCCGTCGAGGACCCCAACAATATCAATCCCGCCACATTTTCTGGATGATTCACTGTGTAAAACTGGGCGAGAAATCCTCCATA
>JASFPP010000185.1:0-7759 GCA_050115915.1 Candidatus Aminicenantota bacterium | reverse complement strand
GGGCAAGTGCGAACTCGAGCCCCCGGCCTCCTGAACCCCGAACATTCGGCATCACCACCACGTAACCATTGGCCGCAAACAGCTGAACCCGGAAATTAAAACCATAGTCGTACTGGGATTCCTGCCCGCCGTGCAGCCAGAGGATTGTCGGGTACTGGTATTCGGGATCGAAATCCCGTGGTTTGTAGACGAATGTCTGGATCTCGGTTCCATCGAGGGTCGGGAAACGCAGTTCTTCGACATCTGACAGGACAATTGAGTTAAGCAGTTCGTCGTTGACGTGCGTAAGTCGTCGCAGCTCCGATGATCCTGCGTCGAGGACAAACAGGTCAGACGGCAACCTCGGGGCGCTGATGACAGCTACGACACTGCCATCCGGCGCCACGGCAGTCGCTTCCACCCGGACCTGTCCCGTGACTGGTCGGCTTAACGTGCCATCGTCGACCGACACGCTGGCCAACTGGACCTGGCCGTCATCCTCGAGCATGACGTAGATGTGATTCCCGTCCGGAGAAAAAGCGGGACCGTAGGCCTTGCGATCAAGATCCTCCGTGGTGAGAAGCACGGGCTCTTCTTCTCCAATACGAATGATCGCAACTTTTGTCTGCAGGTAGGCGTTGGGTACGTCGGTTCGGTCCGTGTACGTCATGAGGTAGCCGATTCTCTCGCCATCGGGGTGCCAGACAGGTTCGTCGTCGGCCCAAGGGTTGGAGGTGACCCGGACCGGCTTCTGATTGTCATGAGGGATGTTGGGCTTCACCAGCCAGATGTCAGTGTTATAGTTGGCGTCGGGCTCTTTGGTTCGGTTGCTGACGAAGGCGATCGCGCTCCCATCCGGAGACCAAGCCGGATCGGAGTCCTCATAGTCCCCGGAGGTGATCTGTACGAGAGCCTTGGTCTCGATGTCGAAGACGTAGAGATGGGCGCGCAGACGATTCAAATAACCCACATAGTCTTCCTTGAACAGCAGCCGGTCGATCACCCAGGGCCCGGGGGCCGTTCCCTGGCACGGCTTCGGATCGCGGATCACGAGCACGAGTCGCTTCCCGTCGGGCGACCACTCATAGCCCTCGACGCCCTGCTCGACACTGGTGAGCGGAACTCCCTCGCCGCCGCGCAGGTCCAGTGTGTAGACCTGCTGGCCCCTCGAGCTCCGTTCCCATTCGCGGTCCGACAGGAACGCCAGGTGCTTTCCGTCAGGGCTCCATCGGGGCCGCGTTGCGGAGCTCCCCGGAGCTGTCATGGGGATCGCCTCGCCGCCGGAGGTGGAGATCATCCACAGCCGCGTCTCGTGCTGGTCTGTCTCGAGATCTTGTGAATGGACGGTGAAGGCGACCCAGGCACCATCCGGGCTGATGCGCGGGTTGTAGACGTCCTTCAGGGCAAAGTAGTCATCGATCTGGAGATGACGGACTGCATCGGCATCCTGCGCCAAGGCTTGCATCCCCGAGTCCACACCTACAAGAAACGCCATCACGACTGCCACAAGTCCTAGTCCTTTTGCAATGTGTTTCATTCCGCTTTCCTCCTGTCTTGTTATTGTTTATACGCCTCTCAGCGGGAGAGCAGATGTTCAACATCCTCCTCAATGAGACGGTTCAACCGCTTCCGTTGGACCTCGAAGCGTTCCGAGAGATCTTCGAATACCGCGTACATCGATTTCGTAGGTTTGGCATCTGCTGCGCCGACCGCAGCCGAGAGGGAACTCAACTTTTCGGTCAATCCTGGAGGGCTCCACATCATGGGATGAGCCTGCGATCCCATCCATATCGTACAAATGCCCTCAATTTCTTTCAGTTGCTCGAGGATTCTGTCCGCTTCGATTCTGGATTCCTCTGGAAGCACAGACCGACGCGCGTCAACCTGGGTTCGGACTTCTCTGATTCTGATCACGGCGTCGGCCACTTCCGAAAATCTATCCCTGATACTCACCATGAGGTCGAACTGGGCCCTGAGATCGGCGTCACTGGCTTTAACTCTCGGATCTTTCCGAATCTCGAAAGGCTGCTCGTAAGCCTGTCCGTCCACAGAGAGTCGGATGATGTATCGTCCGGGAGGCGCAACCGGTGGTGAAGGCGGTGAGTAATCGATACTCAGGAAACCGTTCAATGCTCCAGCAGCCGGGGGCATCTGTGCACCCGGATATCGCATATCCCAGAAGAATCGGTTTATTCCTGCCTTGGTGGAGGGGCTACGACGTTTTTTCGAGCCGCTGGAGAACTGCTGGATGATTGCGTCGTCGGCCTCCATGAAAGTGACCTCCACCTCACCGGTGGCTGCTTGGGCTAAATGATATTCAACCATCACCCCACCCGGGGGATTCCTCGCTTCGTCTGCAGATCCTGTCCACCCACCCCTTACGCGAGGATGACGTATTGCAGGGACGACTTCAAACAAATGCACCGGGGCCAAGGCGACTTCGGGGGTGATGGCACGCAGAGCCGAGATGTTATCCATGATCCAAAAGCCCCGTCCATGGGTAGCCACCACCAGGTCGTCGTCCTTCACAAGCATATGCATGACCATAACCGGCGGCAGGTTGCGCTGTAGAGATAGCCAGGAGTCTCCGGCGTCGAAGGAGACGTACGCGCCGGATTCCGTTCCCGCGTAGAGAAGACCCGGCCGGACCGGATCTTCCCGGATGACCCACGAGTAGTCGTTTTCCCGAATCCCGTTGGTGATCCGTTGCCAAGTGTTGCCGTAGTCCGTGGTCTTGTAGAGATACGGCGCCCGATCGCTCACCCTGTGCCTTTCTCCGGAGATATAGACCATCCCCTCTCTGTGAGGAGACACGTCTATGGCTGTGATCGTGGTCCACTCCGGGAGATCCGGAGGAGAAACATCCAGCCAATTGCCGCCCCCATCTCGTGATAGCTGAACGACGCTGTCGTCGGTGCCCACCCAGAGCTCACCCTTTTTGATGGGAGACTCGGCAAGGGTTCGGATGAGACTCACGTGAAAAAGCGAGGATGCATTGGAACTAATGGGCCCCCCGGAAATTTCGCCCATCACATCCTGACGGTTCCGTGTGAGGTCGGGACTGATCTGGTCCCAGGATTGGCCTTCGTCCGTGGATCGGAAGACGTACTGGGCGGCGGTATAGAGCTCTCCAGGATCGTGCGGCGAGAGGAGTACCGGGAACGAGTAAAAGAAACGGTACTTCACGTCTTTGACGGGCGTTCCGAACACCCACTCGGGCCAAACGCTGATGTGGGGAGCCTGTCCGGTTTCCCGATCAAATCGGACTATCCTGGACCTGTCATTGGCATAGACGACGCTCCCGTCGGGCTTGACAGCCGTTTGCCCGCCCTCGCCGGCCGGAATGGGAAGGTAGTGTGTCCATCCGATTGACCGATCGTCGGTTCGACTGGGAATCCCTATGTGGCTGTTGTCATTCTGAGCGCCGTAGAGCCAGTAGGGCTCCTGGTCGTCCACAGCCAGACTGAGTAAGTCTGCCGTCGGTTGATTCTCCAGGCTCGACCAGGACTCGCCTCCATTCAACGTCACAGAGGCCCCCCCATCCCCTCCTTCGATCATCCGGCGAGAGTCGTTTGGATCGATCCATAACGCATGAGGATCCCAATTCTCCATAGGTACATATTTGAATGTCCGGCCCGCGTCCATGGACTTATGTAAACCGGTAATGGGATGGATATAGACGACATCGGGATCCTGGGGATCGGCAGTGATGTGGTTGTAGGAATTGGGGATCTCCATCTTGCCGGGATCCTGATGCGTCAACTGCCATGTGGATCCGCCATCATCGGAACGATAGATACCGCCTTCGCCCTGGTCAGCCTCGATAAACGCATACACCCGGCTGGAGCGCGCCGGTGAGATGGCTATGCAAATCTTGCCGACTAGGCCTTTTGGCATACCGGGATTGCGGGTGATGTCCGTCCAGGTATCCCCGCCGTCTGTGCTCTTGAACAGACCGGTGGTGGGGCCGCCGCTCTCCTCATCCCACGGGTAGGTCACATGGTGGTTAAGAGCCGCCACGATCACTCTCGGGTTCTTGAGATCAATACACAGATCCACCGCGCCGGCAGTCTCTCCCCTATACAGGATCCGTTCCCACGTCTCCCCGCCATCCGTGGTTCGATAGACGCCGCGTTCCGGATTGGGGCCGAACATGTCCCCCATCGCCGCCACGTACACGATATCGGGATCGGTTGGATGAATGCGGAGCTTTGAGATATGCCGGGTTTCTTGAAGGCCCACGTTGGCCCACGTCTCACCTCCGTCAGTGGATTTGTAGACCCCATCTCCGGGCGAGATGAATTGACGTTGAAGTCCCTCACCCGTCCCCGCGTAGATCACCTCGGGATTCGAGGAAGACACGTCCAGGCCACCCACTGCAGGGAATTTGAAGAAATCATCCGACACGTTCCGCCAATTCCTTCCAGCATCGGTGGTCTTCCACACTCCGCCGTGGGCGGCGCCGAAATAGTAAACGAGGGGATCGTCTGGAATTCCGGCCACCGCAAGGACACGCCCTCCGCGGTACGGCCCCACAAACCGCCATTCGAGGGCCGTAAGAAAACTGGCATTCACGCTGGGATGGTCGGCTAGGACAACCTCTTCCATGTCCATGTCACGAGAGCTTTTGCAGGATCCAAACAGTATAAGGAAAGCAATACCGGTCGTTGATAATATCCTTAAGTCGACTCGGCTGACTCTGCGAATCGTTTTCATCGCCATCTCCCTCAGTGTAACGACCGAACACATCGGTGACACAGGTCTTCTCCTTCGAAAAAAGATGGGGATTCTCAAATTATGAGAAAGTATAACCGAAACTCATATTGGAGTCCAACGTATTGAAATTCTTCTCCTCTTGATTGCCGATTTGACTTTCGACAGACCCTCTGATATAACAGTGCGCACTATATGGGGAAAACTCAGATGAGCAACCAAACAACTCTAGAATCCCCGCAACTCTTGCGGAAAATGAATCTTCTGGATTCCACATTTCTGGTGATCGGAGCCATCGTCGGTTCTGGTATCTTTATGACGACCGGTTTCATCGCCGAGTATCTCCCCTCCCCGTTTATGATCCTGATCATCTGGTTATTGGGCGGATTTTTCGCGATGAGCGGAGCTCTGGCCTTCGCCGAACTTGGAGCCATGTATCCTCAGGCAGGGGGGCAGTACATCTATCTGCGGGAAGCCTATGGGCGATGGGCGGGCTTTCTTTACGGATGGGGATTTTTCTGGGTCATCGAATGCGGAGGCGTCGCGGCTCTGGCTGTTGGGTTTGCGGAATATTTCGGATACTTCGTACCTGCCCTTTCGACGAAGGCTTACCTTTTGAAATTTAGTCTCCTCGGTTTCGATTACTCGTTGTCTGCCGGACAATTGATTGCCGTGGCCTCCATCCTGTTTTTGTCTGCGATCAATTACCTAGGAATCAAAAGCGGTATCGTCGTTCAGAACATTTTCACATTTTTGCGGCTCGCAGCCGTCGCCGCACTGATCGTGCTCGGCCTGACAATAGGATCGAAAGCAGGGGTGTCCTCTCTTGGCGGATTATTCAATGGCGATATGTCCTTCGATATCAAGCTTTTCGGACTGGCATTCATTGCTGTCCTCTGGACTTATGATGGCTGGTACAGTGTCAATTGCGCCGCTGAAGAAATAAAAAATCCGGGGAAAAATATCCCCCGCGGCCTGATTCTGGGAGCTCTGACCGTCATGCTCATCTATTTCCTGGTGAACGTGGTGTATGTGATGGCTTTGCCTGTAGAGAGTATGAAAGGAGTCACGCGCATCGGGGAGCTGGCATCCACCCAGCTTTTCGGCCCTACAGCGACCTTCTTCATCTCGGCCACGATTATGATTTCCATCTTCGGCTGCCTGAGTGCCTCCATCCTATTCGGTCCACGGGTTTATTTTGCCATGGCGCAGGACCGGTGTTTCTTCAACAGCATGCGATACGTCCACCCCCGCTTCCGTGTTCCGACAAAAGCCATCGTCTGGCAGGGAATCTGGTCTTCCCTTCTCTGCTTATCCGGGACCTATCAAGATCTGTTCGAATACGTCGTGTTCGCTCTGGTCATATTCTGGGCTGCGACCGGTTTGGCTGTTATTATTCTACGCTTCAAACAACCAGAGACCCCACGCCCGTACAGAGCTTGGGGCTATCCTATTCTGCCTATACTTTTTGTCTTAATCAACCTTGGCGTTTTTCTGAATACGATCTGGGCTCAACCACTTCAATCCCTAATAGGTCTCCTTATCCTCATTGCTGGTATTCCTGCGTTCCTCTACTGGCAATCGAGGGAATCTAAAATTCCCTGACTAAGATTTTAAAAAAAATTCGGCGCTGTCTTTTAAGAGATGTTTTCGGTCAGTATAAAAATTTCCTTGGGGATATATTAGCGAATTTTCTTAAATTCCAGATTCCGGATCCCATCAGCCTGCATAACAAAGCCGATAATTCCTCTTTTCTCATCTTTTTTAAAATCTATCCGACGAGTGCCCAGGCTGTAAGCATCGTCATTCATATAAGTCGTAATAAAGCTTTCGATTGAAATAGCCTCCGCGTAACTCTCATGTCTTCCCAGTCTCATAGACAATTTATCATTCTTCATTTTTAGGATCGCTGTGGCGTCAAGTTCATCAGAATAATAGGTGCCCACGAACTCTGCAAGGGCATCTGCGGATAATGTCTTGATTGTCGGTTTGATTTGTGGAGAGATGTCTTTGTCCTCTTCAGCTTTCTCTATAGACTCTGTAAACTGGTCGGTCAAATACACATCCGCAATCTTCATTGCGATTCCTTCGGGTTCGAACGAGCCAAGATTGGATAGAATAACAACTGAAAATCTCTGTTCTGGGAATTGAAGATAATGGGACTTGTATCCCACGAATGATCCTCCATGGCTGATCAATTTGAGACCCCTGTACTTGTTCACGACTAAGCCGAATGCATAATCAATCTCTTTGCCATCGTTGAGTTCAGCTGTTGTAAGGACTAAATCAATCAGATCATTGGTCTTATTTCTCAGCTTGTTGTTATAAAAATTTTGGTCCCATTTAAAAAAATCCTCGACAGTGGTATAAATTCCGCCATCTCCGATCATATCGAGCTGGGTCATGTGGATCTTGAAGCGATCTCCTGCTATGGGCATATACCCCGATGCTCTATTCTTTACGATTTCATCGATATCGTCGTGAAAGTGAGTGCTTGTCATGCCGAGTGGATCAAAGACATATCTCTTTGCGAATTCTCTTGTCTTCATGCCGCTTGCGCGCCCGATGATTTCAGCCAGAAGAAAATAACCTGAATTCGAATAAGAATATTTATCTCCCGGCTTAAAATCGAGTCCTTTTTGACGAGCAAGCAGACCGATGACCTCTGGAGACGTGTAGAAATATCCTCCCGATCTCCCCGCCAGTGCCTGAAGGACCAAATAGTCGCGAATCCCGCTCGTGTGGTGAATCATATGGCGGATGGTCACCGGAGGAATATATGCATGCATCTCGGGAAGGAGTTCCCGGATATTGTCGTCCAATCGAAGCTTTCCTTGTTCAGCGAGCAGAGCGATACACATGGCTGTAAACTGTTTGGAGACCGAACCCACACGAAAGACAGTTTGTGGTGTGATGGGAATGTTGTATTCGAGATTGGCCGCGCCGTAGCCCCTAGCATATATGATTCTTCCATCTTGAAAAATTCCGAGAGCTGCACCCGGGGAATCTACTCTATCCCATCTCTCAAAGAGTGCATCGACTTTATCTGTCGCCTCAGTATGGGTGT
>JASFPP010000184.1:0-7766 GCA_050115915.1 Candidatus Aminicenantota bacterium | reverse complement strand
CTGCTTTGGCTGTACGTTATCTGATCGAATATAGCCCAGAATGTCCCGTTTTATAAAAAGCTCATACAGCTGTTACAGAACGTCCTGAGACCTGAGCCTGCGAGCGACCTTTAGGGATAAACACTCTCTAGTGTATTCATCGATAATAACCAGTATTCGTACTTGCCTCCCATCTGTAGTCCTGATCATGGCAAAATCATAACTCCACACATGGTCCTTTTTCTCAGGACGAAGCCGGATGCACGATTTACCCGTTAACCATAAGCATCCCCTTTTTGGTTGCTTCTTTGGCACTTTTAGTCCTTCTTGTCTCCAGATCCTCTCGACTCTCTTGTGATTGACCTTCCAACCTTCGTTCCGCAATAATGCGGTTATCCTTCAGGAGCCATAGCGGCCATACTGACAAGCCAATTCAATGATGCCTTCCACCAGATCCTCTTCATCCTCAGTCACCTTCCGAATGTGCCGTTGCATGGAGAGCGATTGATCCAAAACCCTGCAGGTTCTTCTCTGCGATACACTCAACGTCATACAAACATGGGTGACTGCCCGGCTTCTTTTGATCGGGCTTAGAAGTTTCCCCGTGTCGCCTCTTTGAGAATGTCATTATCCAAAGACAGATCAGCCACAAGCTTCTTGAACCGAGCATTCTCCTTTTCTAGTTCCTTGAGACGTTTGTCTGATCCACCCTCATTGCCCTTTAATCCTTCCTCCAGCGATAATAAGTCTGCTCTGAGATGGCAAGTTTTCTGCAAACCTCTTCAATTGTAGAATCTTGGTTTAATAGCAGTTCGGCTTCCCGAAGCATGTTGATGATTTGTTCAGCTGTGAATCTCTTCCTGCCCATATTCCTCTTCTTTCATCCAGGAAGACCGACTGAATGAGCAACCGTTTGACATTTTAGATCGGGATGTATACATTTGAGTTATTGGGTATTATGGAGGGAGAAATGGCGAAGGCAACAAAGCTTTTTTTTCTTATGACTCTATCCCTATTCGTTTTAACCCTATCCATCGAATCCACACAGGATGACAGCGCTGCCATTCTTAACAACTCAGAATGGTCCGTTGTGACACTCATGGCCTATGACGCCGGGAAAAAAGAGATCGCGCGGGGAAAAGCCGTTATCGTCTCGCCTGATGGATATATTCTGACCAATTATCATCTCATCTGCCAAGCGAATTCTGCCAAAGTGGAAATCCCTAAAAAGACCAAAAACATTAAAAAAGTGGAATGGGAGAATGTATTTGCCCCCAGTGTAGATATGGAACGAGATACAGAAATAAAGAAGAAGAAACCCAAGGGAAAACAGGTGGATGTGGAAGGCATCGCAGCCGTTGACAAAGCTCTGAATTTTGCGCTCCTCAAAATAAAAGGAGCTGGCCATCCCTCTGCCCCGATCTCCACATCGGATCAGTTCAACATAGGTGATAAATCACTCGTTGTGATCGATGCCGAATCCATCTCGGAGGGGAGCATAACGAATGTCGGCGATCTCTCAGGTACCAAAAAAATCGTCCAGATCTCTATCTCTTTCCCGGAGGATATGACTGGATCTCCCATCTTTAACTCTGAGGGGGAACTTACGGGTGTTGCTTTCAGCTTCGGAGAGGTGTCGAATCTGGTCTTTCCCGCATCATATGCCATCCCCCTTACCGAAAATAAAAAGGTCACATCGCTCTCGAAGTATGAACACGAGAATTATTTTGCAACACCTGAGGGCCTCTACGTCAAAGGTCTCTCTTATGCGCTGGTGGATAACTACGCAAACGCCCTCGGTCTTATCGAGGAATCTGTGCGGCTACAGCCGAACAATCCTGAAGCGCTCAGCCAATTGGGACATGTCTACAGCAAGATGAACCAGTACGATAAGGCTGTGGATGCATACACAAAATCTTTGAACCTCGACCCGGATAACTATCAGACATCCTATGGCCTGGGGATCGCCTATGTTCGGCTTCGCAAGTTCCAGGAAGCCATCGTTCCACTCCAACAATGCACTCAGACGAATCCCGAATTCCCGGATGGTTTTTACAGCCTCGGGCTCGCTTATCAGTCATTGAATCAACTCGAGAATGCCGCTCAGGCTTTTGAAGAATTCGTGAAGATCAATCCAGGGCCAGCATGGACGGGACTCAATCAGTTGGGTTCCATCTACATGAAACTGGAGCAATATGACAAGGCCATTGCAGCGTTTGAAGAAGTGGTAAACACGAATTCCCAAGATCTCAAGGCGAATTACAGTCTCGCTTATGCCTACGACATGTCGAACCAGTACGATAAGGCGGCTCCTCTATACCGAAAACTCATCGAGCTCAATCCTAAAGATGCCAAATCCTACAAGAACATGCTTTTCCGCCTTTATGATAAGGCCGGAGATTACGCAAATGCCATAATCGTCAGTCAAGAGATTGTCGACGAAAATCCCGAGGATTCCCAGAACCATTACAACCTCGGCTATGCCTACTTAAAAAAAGAAGACCTTCAGAACGCACTGGCCGCTTTCCGGAAAGCTCTGGAGCTCAACCCAAACTTCGATGTGGCCTACTCCCAAATCGGTTTCGTTCACTTCAAGCTGAAGCAATACCAGGAGGCGATCGATGCGCTGAACCAGTACACGGCAATCAGGCCCGATAATCCCGATGCGTTTTATCTCATGGGCACGAGCTATCTCCAGCTCAAGAGGTACGAGCAGGCTATCGCGCCTCTAGAGAAGTGTATCGAACTCAAGGAAGACCACGCCTATGCCCATTACAACCTGGGTATCACCTACTATATCCTTAAAGACAAATTCAGCGCCAACATGAAAGTGGATATCCTGCAAAGGCTCAATCCGGAGTTGGCCATGAAGCTGAGGAACATCATCAGCCGGTGAGGATCGAAGAGTTGAAGACAGGAAAAATATATAAAAAAAGACTCTATCTAGACGAACTGGTGTTAGCCCTGAGTTTTTAAAAGACCACAAATCGTTAAGTTTGTGTCACCACTCAATTCTTAGAAGATCATCACCTGTCCAGTGAAGCTCTGCGGTTCTTGAATTGAAGGACATTGCCGTAACCTCGACATTTGTGGTTAAAAGAGCTACACCCCCAGGATTTTTCGCATCATCGACATAGACGGAAAAGATATGCCCAATTCTGTGCGCCAGAATCGTCGATTTGATATTTGACTGGGGATTCACTAGATTGGAGCTCGAAGGCTGCTCCTTCTCAAAATAGACATGCACCGCGCCTGTTGCTTCAAGGTTACTTATCTTCACGGTAATTGTCTTTGGATTGGTTGTACCGGTTGTGATATCACTCACGCATGCAAAAAACAGATGGCATACCGCTATAAATGAACAGATGGAAATAAACCGAAAATGTCTCATAACTCCTCAAAATGGTAAGATCAAACACAAGATTCTGCACCATGTTTTAAAAAAAAAGCATTAATCTTTTCTTTTTCTTGAAATGGAAAATTGAATTCGATACACTTAAATCTCCTTTCATGAAATTTGTTGCCGATTTGCACATTCACTCCAAATTTTCAAGGGCGACATCCCGAGATATGACACTCGACTCCATCGCCCACTGGGCCAAGGTAAAGGGGATCTCCTTAATGGCGACGGGTGATTTCACACATCCCGAATGGCTCTTCCTGGCCAAAGAAAAACTGGTTCCGACAGGGAACGGTTTCTTCCAGCTTAAGAATCTCATCCCATCGAACAATGAGTATCTCGAAGCCATTGCCGTTTCTCCCGGCGATGTCTCCTTTATTCTCTCCACAGAGATCAGCTTCATCTATTCCAAAAAGGGAAGAGTGCGGAAGATCCATATTCTCCTCCTCTCACCGGATTTTGAGTCCATAGAAAAGATCAACACACGTCTTTCAGGAATCGGCAATCTTCGCTCTGACGGACGCCCGATACTGGGTTTGGATGCCAAAGATTTCGTGAAGATCGTCACCAGCCTCTGTCCCCGCTGTGTGGTTATCCCTGCCCATATCTGGACACCCTGGTTTTCTCTTTTTGGTGCCAACTCGGGGTTTGACATCATCGAAGATTGTTTTGAGGAAATGACCCCCCATATATTCGCTCTCGAAACGGGCCTCTCCTCAGATCCTTCCATGAACTGGCGCTGTTCCCAACTCGATAAGTACTCTCTTATCTCCAATTCAGATGCTCACTCTCCATCCCGGATAGGACGGGAGGCCAATGTTTTTGACACAGAATTCAGCTACAGCGCTCTTATTCAGGCTATAAAAAGAAAAGATCCTGAGGAATTTCTCAATACGGTTGAGTTTTTTCCCGAGGAAGGGAAGTATCACTACGACGGCCACAGAAATTGTGGTATCGTCTTTTCGCCGGAAGAGACGATCCAGCACAAGGGCCTTTGTCCGGAATGCGGAAAAAAATTAACGATTGGCGTGATGCACAGAATCACGGAGCTTGCAGACAGAGAGCCAGGCCAGACTCCGTCCATGAGGATTCCGTACAAAAACCTCATACCTTTGAATGAGATCATCGCCCAAGCCATCGGCAAGACCGCAGGATGCAAGAGTGTCTGGGATATCTATTTCCGGTATATCCACGAATTCGGGGACGAACACACAATCCTCACAGAAATCCCGATTTCGCAGTTACGGCAGATGAACTCCGAACGAATAGCCCTGGGAATCGAACGGATGAGACAGGGTAAAGTGAAGATAATCCCCGGCCATGACGGGACATACGGAATCATCAATCTCTTCGATGAGGATTCCCCCGACGCTACGGATACCTGCCAACTCAAGCTTTTTTAATCCCCCTTTCATCCGGATTAGAGATAAAGCAGCCGATAAGTTCTCTTTGTGTGGTAAAATATATTCTTTTTAGGCTTGGATACCTGGTAATGAAGCTGAACTTCAGAGACAACGAATTTATCGAACATCTGCGGCTTATCGGGCTCGCTGTGCTCGTAGGGTTCATTGCGGGACTGGCATCTATTCTGTTCAAGCACATGATTCACTTTTTTCAAGACCTCTTTTGGCGCGCCCCCAACATCATCGAGGCTGCTCAAACGCAACCTTGGTATATCACTGTGCTCATCCCTGCTGTGGGAGGACTGCTCATAGGGCCTCTGATATATTATGGGGCAAGAGAAGCCAAGGGACATGGGGTTCCAGAGATCATGGAATCACTGATCTTTCGCGGAGGGAAGATCCGCAACCAGGTGGCGATCATCAAAGGCCTGGCCTCCTCGATCTGTATCGGTTCGGGGGGCTCGAGCGGAAGAGAAGGCCCTATCGTACAGATCAGTTCAAGCTTGGCCTCGACGATAGGCCAGCTCTTCCGAATCAAGGAAAAAGGAATGCGAACGCTCGTGGCCGCTGGAGCGGGGGCAGGAATAGGTGCCACATTTAACGCACCCATCGCAGGAGCGCTTTTTGCTGTGGAGGTGATCCTCGGAGAATTCGGAGTTTTCGCCTTCAGCCCGATCATCGTGGCGTCCGTCATCGCCACCCTTACATCCCGATTTATCGCCGGTGATTTCTCTGCGTTTACCGTGCCGGAATACACGCTGAGCAGCATTTGGGAGATCGGACCCTATATCCTCCTAGGAATCGTTTGTGGTATCGTGGCGATATTGTTCATCGAAGTCCTCTACTTCTTCGAGGACAAGTTCGACAAACTCCGGTTCCATCCCCTCTTAAAACCCGCAACAGGGGGGCTTTTGGTCGGAGCGATTGGCCTGGGATTTCCTCAAATCTTCGGAGTGAGTTATGAAGCCATGGACGCTGGTCTCCTCGGCCAGCTGGGAATCTGGCTGGCATTCGTGCTCGTGTTCGCCAAGATCCTCACCACGTCCCTGACTCTCGGATCCGGCGGATCTGGGGGAATATTCGCTCCCTCTCTCTTCCTGGGAGCCATGACAGGAAACGTCATGGGCTCTATCTTTCACAACACATTTCCGAATTCGATGTCCTCACCGGGAGCATTTTCCCTGGTCGGGATGGGCGCGGTCGTGGCAGGCGCTACCCATGCGCCGATCACAGCGATCATCATCATTTTTGAGCTGACCGACGACTACAAGATCATCCTTCCTCTAATGCTCTCCTGTATCATAGCGTCCTTCATAACTGTGGGTATACACAGGGATTCGATCTACACTATGAAACTCCGGCGAAGAGGAATCTTTTTTAAAGAAGGCCGTGAAGTGAACATCTTGAGATCCCTTCGTGTCAAGGATTTTATCAGCCATGACTATCAGAAATTTTTAAACACCGAGCACGTGGGCAGGATCATTGACCGGGCGATCAGCGGTAAGCACCATGCGTTCCAAATCGTGGATGGAGAGAATAACTATGTGGGGTGTTTTGCCCTCAATCAGCTCAAAAAACTCGTCCTCCAAAAAGATCTTCTGGATTCTCTGGTCATCGCCGAGGATATCGCAGTCCCCGGAATCCAGCTAGACCATGAGGACGACATGGAGAAGGCCATGCAGATCTTCGGTCGGGAAGATGTGGCCGAGATCCCGGTGCTCGAGGGGAAAAAATTCAAAGGGGTTGTCAAAAGAAAAGATGCAATCGAAGCCTATAATCATGAGATCATAAAAAGGGAGGCCGCTTCCGGCCTTGTCCAGAAATTGAAGTTCACTCAACCGAACAAGACATACGATTTGAGCGCCGGGTATAAGATCATGGAGATCGACGCCCCCTCTCTTTTCTTGAACAAAAGCCTGAAAGAGCTCAACCTCAAAGCCCAATACAGGATCGATGTCCTCCTCATCAAAAGGAAATTCCCGCCTCAAACCATCACATTTCCCGCGGCTGATGAAATCATCCAAAAAGGGGACGTTCTTATTATAGCCGGGCTGGAAGAGAACATCACCAAGATCCTCAATCCCTAGTGCAAGTAGTCCGAGTGTCTCCGCAGATGGCACGAAAAACGAAATTCCGATCAGTTTCCCCAGGGGGAAACCTCGCTCGATCGTGGAGGGGGAGTCCTCACGCCGGCTCCTGGGAGATGTGTCCTGCGCTCAAGGAGTCCTCCATACGCTTTTCTCCGCCATGCTATCTGGATGCTTAAAAACGCACCCTGTGATCAAAAAAACCCGGATCCTGAAATACTCCCGGGGGGATTTCTTGACAACCAGAGGATGGGACTATATATTTAAGTTTTAGATGTGCGGAGGCCAAGATGGATATTGAAATGAAAATCAAGGGACTGGTGGTCGACCCAATCTCCAAGATGCCGATCGTTGTTCTCGAAGACCCGACGAGCGAACACATGCTTCCTATCTGGATCGGTGTCTTTGAAGCCAACGCCATCGCCCTTAAGATGGAAAACATCTCAACACCCCGTCCCATGACTCACGACCTTCTCACAAACCTGCTCGAAAGATTTGACATCCCTGTCGAAAAGATAGTCGTGAACGATGTCAGGGATAATACATTTTATGCCACGATTTTTTGCAAATACAATAACGACCTCTATGCCATCGACTCGCGCCCTTCGGATGCCATTGCCCTTGCCCTCCGGTTAGAAGTTCCCATATTTGTCAATGAGAATGTCGTAAAGAAGGCGCACAGCCTCAAATTCGATGAGGATTTTGAAGACTCAGAAAAACTCAAGAAATGGCTGGAAAACCTCAAGCCCGAAGATTTCGGAAAATACAAGATGTAAAACCTGCCCGTCTGGAATTCGGGATTCCTAAGCCCTTTTTCACACTTCCCGAATTTGGATCGATCGCACTATGTCCGTAGCGATAAAATCATGTAGAGACCGATCAGCCCGAAGATGAGAT
>JASFPP010000183.1:0-7832 GCA_050115915.1 Candidatus Aminicenantota bacterium | reverse complement strand
TGGGACTGCTATTTCTATTACCAAGCAGGTATGTGATGGATTATCCGAAGCACACCAATTAGGAGTAGTCCATCGTGATCTTAAGCCAAGTAACATCATGATAGATAAAGATGGAAATGCTCGTATCATGGATTTTGGCATAGCCCGTTCTCTTGAGTCGAAGGGCATTACAGGTGCAGGAGTGATGATAGGGACTCCTGAATACATGTCCCCAGAGCAGGTTGAGGGAAAAGAAACAGACCAACGTTCAGATATGTATTCACTCGGTGTTATTCTCTATGAGATGGTGACAGGGAGAGTGCCCTTTGAAGGGGATACTGCTTTGACCATAGCGGTGAAGCACAAAACTGAAGAACCGAAAGATCCTCGAGAGTTCAATACACAAATATCTGAGGATTTAACCCGTGTGATTTTAAGATGTTTGGAAAAAGAAAAAGAGAAGAGATATCAAAGCGCAGGTGAATTGCGGTCTGAGCTCGAAAGGATAGAGAGCGGTATCCCAACAACGGAGCGAATAATCCCGGAGAGAAAGCCTCTGACATCTAGAGAGATCACAGTCCAGTTCAGCTTGAAAAAAGCACTTATCCCTGCACTTATTTTTATTGCCATAATCATTATTGGGATTGTTATATGGCAGTTTCTCCCGCGTCAAAAAACAGCTCCTGTTCCGACAGATAAGCCTTCACTGGCTGTTATGCATTTTAAGAATAACACCGGAGACCCCGGTCTTGACCACTGGAGCGTTGCCCTTTCGGATCTTCTGATCACCGACCTTTCCCAATCGAAGTACATGAAAGTATTGAGCGGCGAGAGACTCAACCACATCCTCGAACAGTTGAACCTGTCGGAATCACAGAGTTATTCGTCAGAGGAATTGAAGGAAGTTTCCTCGAGAGGTGGCGTTGCGAACATCCTGATCGGAAACTTTACCAAGGCTGGGGAGAATTATCGCATTAATATCACACTTCAAGACGGAAAGACCGGTGAACTCGTAGCTTCTGAGAGGACGGATGGTTCGGGGGAGCAGAGCTTCTACACCATGGTGGACGATCTGACCCGAAAGATCAAAGAGGACTTGAAGTTCACGTCCACACAGATAGCGAGTGATCTGGATAAGGAAGTTGGGAAAATCACAACATCCTCTCCGGAGGCATACAAATTCTATGCAGAAGGGAGAAAATATCACCATCAATCGGAATACGAAAGAAGCATAGAATCCATGGAAAAAGCGATTGCCCTCGATCCTGAGTTTGCCATGGCCTATAGATCTCTCTCTGTAAGCCATGGCAATTTAGGCAAATACATGGAAGCCAACAAGTATATTCAAAAAGCATTGGAATTAAGTGATCGATTGACAGAACGGGAGAGGCTGATGATCGAGGGGGAATTCTACAGCCAATCGGATATGACATACGGTAAAGCCATCGAAGCATACAAAGAATTGTTGAATCTTTATCCTGAAGATACTATTGCCAACCACAACCTTGCTCTTAGATATCAACACCTCGAAGAATGGGATAAAGCAATCGAGTATTTTAAAGCCTCCGTAATTGCCAATACAGATTTCATTCTGACATACACTGCCCTGGCAACTTCATACAAAAGAAAAGGAATGTATGATAAAGCCATCGAGCTTTATGAAGAGTGTATCCGAAATTTTCCGGATGATCCTAGGGGCCACTTCAATCTAGGGGCTCTGTATGCTTTTCAAGGGAAGAAGGACCTAGCATTGAATGAAATGGATAAAGCAATCGCCATCAATCCGACATTTACCAGGGCCGGGATTTATCTCTTGATGAACGACTATGAAGAAGCAGAAAAGGAGTTTAAAAAAGTTTTTGAGCTAACGAATGAAAGACAACACCTAAACGCAAGATTTTGGCTTGAAGTCTTATACAGAACACAAGGAAAATACGAGGAAGCTGAAAATCAAGCACAATTGGGTATAGAGTTGACGCAGAAGCTTGGATTGGAGCATAGCAACTGGAAACTCAACAATCATAGAATATTGGCCTATATTTATGGGAAATCAGGAGATTTTGATAGGGCAATAGTTGAAATAAATAAAGCATGGCAAATCAGTGTCGAATTGCCGTGGATCTTTGACCAGTTCATAAACCTATGGATTAAAGGATGGATTTACTCGGAGATGGATTCTCTGGTTGAGGCCCAAAAGACCACAGAAGAGCTCAGAAATTTGATTCAGAATAGCCTGTATAAAAAATCCATCAGATACTATCACCAATTATTGGGTCTGATCGAACTCAAAAAGGCAAATTATCCTGAGGCTATCGATTTTTTCAAAAAGGCAATAGCATTGCTCCCCTATCCGAGTTCATGGCGGGAGGAAATCGGCATCTACATGTATTACCTTGCATTCGCTTATTATGAATCCGGGGATTTGGACAAGGCGCGAGAGGAATTTAAAAAAATAGTCGCCATGACAAATGGCCGGTTGTATTGGGGTGATATGTATGCCAAGAGCTTTTACATGTTGGGGAAGATTTGCGAAGCACAAAATGATAGGATCAAAGCCATCGAGAATTACGAAAAATTCCTCGAGCTATGGAAGGATGCCGATCCTGTGTTTAATGAGGTGGATGATGCGAGGGAGAGGCTGGCTGGACTGCAGAAATCACCCTAGTTCCAATCCTTTCGAGGAAAAGAAGTCGACATAGGGTTATCATTTGTTCCATACTAGCTGAATCTCTACCTATTTATGCAGCTACTTCCATATAGTGATATAATAAAATAGAAGTAGACTTCAGGGGGGGTAAAATGAATTTAAAGGAACAAAAACTCATATCTATCTTTCTAATAATCTCACTTATAGTTCTTCCCTTGACTTTGACAGCAAATGATAGGCGTGGAGTAAATTTAGAGTTATACAAAATAAAATCACAGGCCGAACCAAGGATGGAAGAAACACCGTGGGAAAGAGTTGGGCCTGACATAAAAGGTGAACTCATTGCAGTTAAACAGAATTCCCTACTTTTAAAGGATTCAAGAACTGGAGCGGATGTGTCTGTTTATATTGCAGATATTAAGATGATTAAAATTGTGAAGAAATTAAAAACGGGGAAAAGAGTCCTTTATGGATTTGGAATAGGGGCTATCGTAGGAGGGTTAATTGGTGTATTTTTAGATCCCGAAGAAACTGGAATGACAAGAACAAATAATACAATTTTTGGGCTTTTTTGGCTTGGAGCATTTGGTGCATTAACAGGCTTAATTTCAGTTGGATTCCTTGGCAAGGATAAAACAATAGCGATAGCGGGAAAATCTGATGCCGAAATCAAAGAAATATTAGATGATTTACGCAAAAAAGCAAGAGTTCCTGACTTTCAATAAATAAAAATATTAGAAGGAGGGATTTTCAATGACCAAAGAATCTGCTTTAAGATACATGGTGTTTGCTGGAATCGGGTTAGTCTTTGCACCGGCTGTATTTTCAGCTTTTGTAGTTATACCCAGGATGGCAATGCATCCGGAGGTAATCGAGGATGGTGCCGTTGCTTCTGCTTGGTTTATGTCTTTCATAATCCCATTGATTATTGCGGCTTTGTTGTTGGCATCTTTCATTCCAAACCGGCATAATCTTGCGAGGATTAGATGGATCCTGATTCTTGGGGAAGTATTGATCATTATAGGGAGCCTGGCGATAGCTAAGCAAGCTGGTTACTATTCAGAGCAATATAAGTTTTATGATTTTACGATTCCTGAGTTCATATGTGCTGGATCATACCTGATTTCTGGGATTCTGCTCATCATTACATCGGTCAAGATAAAGCGGTTAACATCGTCAAAGTAAAAAGTAGCAATTAGGCACAGAGCTTAAGCCATGGAAGAAAAGATGAATAACACACCAAGAGACAGAACAACACACTGAATGAATATCATCGCTATTATTTTAGTGCGATAATTGCTCCAGGAAAACTAATTTCAGGATTTTGCTTGTCTCATTCGCTCCTAAAAACCTTTCCTTTGATGACGACCATCACTACTCTGGACAACCGTTTGAGTGGATCTCCTTCGAACACGACCAGATTAGCCATTTTCCCCTTTTCCAAAGATCCTATCTTATGGTCCACGCCGAATATTTGAGCGGGGTAGAGTGTTAAGGCCTTGATGGCTTCATCATAAGGAAGACCATGTTTGACGGCGATCTCTGCCTGATAGAGAAGATCAGACACATTTTTAACCGAACCGGTCTGAAAAGCAATCTTTACTCCAGCTTGATGCAGCTTGACGACATTCTCGTAGAGCGCACCTCTCGTCTCTATCCTTTGGAAATAGGATCCCACTGGACCGACAAGGACGGGGATATCCTTTTGAGCGAGCCTGTTCGCAATTCTGTAGGCATCAGCCCCATGGTTGATGACAATCTTTATGCCGAACTCCTCGGCAATCCGCAAAGCTGTGAGAATGTCGTCCAGCCGATTTGCCCGCAACACGAGATGCTGCTCACCTTTCAAAATAGGAATAAGCGATTTCAACTTAAAATCAATCGGAGGAGGTGTCGGCTCTGACTGCGATTCCTCCTCATCGCCCTCATTTCTTTTGCTCTTTTCTTTTTTGATATCCTTTTTCTTTTTCTTATATTCCTCGAGCTTTGTCTCGTAAGCGAGAATCTTATCTGAATAGCCCTGTGCATCGATCAATGTCTGCCGGAGCAGGGCGGCGGCTCCCATCCGCGTGGAAGGCATCTGGCCTTTTGCCCCATACTGGAGCTTCGAAGTCTCGCCCAAGTTCCCGTGGACGGCCACAGGAAATTTTAAGATCATATCTTCGATGTTTTCTCCACATAGACAGATTAAGGCACTCTGGCCAGACAAAAGGTTCCCCTCTCCAGGAGCAGTCAAAGCCGCCGTCACGCCCCTTTGTCTGGCTATGGGGATGAAGCTGTTCTCTGGATTGAGAGCATCGATTATCCTCAGATGTGGAGTAACAGGTGAAGTCGCTTCGTCAAAATCCTTTTCCATGGGTTCGATCTCTGTCGTGCCTAAGTTTGTGAAGGAATCGATCAAACCAGGAAGAATCGTATGCTTTGAAACATCTATGACTTTTGTTCCCTCTGGGATTTTGACGTTTTTGCCCACTGCCGCAATATTCCCCCCTTTGATAAGAAGGGTACCGCTTTCGATAGTTTCCTGCGAAGCGGTAATGATTTTCGCTCCCTTGAAGGCCAATGTATCATCTTGAGCCGCAAAGCCAACCAAACACAGTAAAAACAAAACGCCATACAAGAAGTTGGCTATTTTCCGGTTGATTAAAACTCTCATTTTTCTCTCCATCCTCTTTCAAAATTCAATTCAAACGCTCACCTTCTTGGCGTTTGTAGACGAGTTTGCCATCGACGAAAACGGCTTCTGGAATCGATCGGATCTTGAAAGGATGTCCCCGCAGTATGAGGATATCGGCATCCTTTCCCGGCTCGAGACTCCCGATGCGATCGCCCATTCCAATGATCTCGGCGGCATCTATAGTCACGGCTCTGAGTGCAGCCTCTTCGGGCATCCCGTATCTGACTGCAAAAGTTGCGATTTCGAGGAGATCGCCGCCCGACCATGCCACTCCGGGGGAATACCAGGCTCCCTCTCGGGATCGAAAAGCAACCTTAACACCCTCCTTAGCCAGAATCGCAGGATTTGCTGGATTGAATCCTTTGTCCTCAATACTCCCGGCCCCACGGAACAGGTCCTCTAGAATGACAGGAATGCCTCGTTTCTTAATATCATCAACGACCTTATAGGCATCTGTGGCTCCATCAAGAATCACATTCAGCCCAAATTCATCGGCGATCCGGAACGCCGTCATAATGTCATCTCGGCGTTCACAGTGGACCATCATAGACATCTCACCCTTCAATACCGGGATGAGTGCTTCCATGGCCAGATCCCTTTTTGGCTCCGGTCCGTTTTTGGTGTTTTTGTTTCTGTTCATTTTTTTCTCGTATTCTTTGACCTTGGTGAACGTTTCTCTCAGTAAAGCAGCGACACCCATTCGTGTCATCGGCATCTTATCCGCTCTCTTTGCAGAAGCACCGAGTCCCATTACCATTACGGCCTTGTCCTTAGCAATCATTTTTTCGATAACAGCGCCGCTCGTTTTAATCACAACGCCTTGGCCTCCTATAGGGTTCCTGTTCCCGGGAGTTACCATAGCGGAAGTAATACCCAATTCCTGACAAAATGCAAAATGAGGCGCCTGGGGTTCGATGGCGTGTTTCACCTCCATTTCAGGCACAATAGGTCTGGATATTTCATCTATGGAGCTTTGTCTTCTCCAGTTGGACGAAATGCCCACGTAGGATCGAGCTGAAATCAAACCGGGCATGACAACGAATTCGCTGGCATCGATTAACGGATATTCATCGGGAATGGACACATTCTTCCCCACTCTCTCAATCTTTCCATCCTTGACCAGGACAATCCCATCTTTGATGGGGGAGCCGGCCATGCTGAGAACTGTTCCTCCCTTAAGGGCGTAATTCGCCATCTTTTCAACGTTTCTGGGAAGAATGAGCTGGCCCTCTGCCATTGAAATATCATTGCTGGAGCTTATCTCTGCCCCTTTTGACTCATTCTCATATTCGATCTTTCCGTCTATGATTACTTTACGGATAGAAGTTGCAATTTCGAAGGGATCGCCATCCAGTAAGACGAGGTCTGCATCCTTTCCTTTTTCGATACTGCCGATTCTGTCATCAAGGTCGACAGCTTCGGCCTCGTTGATCGTGATCGCTTTTATAGCATCGTCTTCCTTCATTCCATAACGATAGCACAGGGCAGCCAGGTGCAGAAGATTTTGCTGCCCCCCACCGAGCGCATCCGTCTGCAGGGAAACTTTCAACCCGGCATTGGCCAGAATGGCCGGGTTGTTCTTAAAACGTAACATATTCTCAAAGTAGGTAAAAAACATGGGGGGTCCAACGTTAAAATGAACATCTTTCCGGAGGGACAATTCATCGATAATCAGGTGGGCCCAGTAGCAGTGGCCGAGACTGAGCTTAAAATTGAACCTATCGGCAAGCCGGATGCAGCTCATTATCTCCGAGGCTGTGGCGCAATGGATATGTACGGGAATTTCTCTTTTTAAAACCTTGACGAGCATGTCTTTTCCCAAATCTCTTTTGGGAGGGACGGCATCTTTCTTATCTTTTTTCTCTTTTTCATACTTCTCCCAGCTCTTTATATAGTCCTGAGCATCGAGAAAAGCTTTTTCTGCCAGGTGATAGACCGCCATCAACGTCGCAGGCATCTGTTTTTTTTGGCCATAGACACCGACAGGATTGCCTTCGATGGCCATCTTCAAATCTACGATATCCTTGAGGATCATCTCCTCTGGAGGTGCATCCTTCAGCTTTACAGCCACGCTTACGCCACCGATGACATTTCCGCTTCCAGGACGGGATACGATGGTTGTTACTCCGCCGGCCAGTCCGACTTTGATGGCGGGGTCATCAAAATTGAAAGAGTCCAGCGCTCTGACTTGTGGAGTAATCGGATTCGTCATCTCGTTGCCGTCCGAGTTCTCCTGGACGAGTGGAATGCTGTAAACACCCAGATGGCTGTGAATATCAATCAAGCCAGGTAAAACCACATGGGCTTCAATTGATTTTGTTCCCTCAGGAATAGGAAAATTTTTCCCCACCCGGGTAATTTTTCCATCTTGAACAAGGATCATGCCATCTTCGATTATCCCCATGGTAGCTGTGTAGATTTTATCCGCTTTGATCACAAAGTGTTCCCCTCCTTGGAGAAATAGAGGGGAAAACACAAAACAAAGACAAACTAACAAGAAATAAAGTCTGGAAAGATGTTTGTGATTCA
>JASFPP010000182.1:0-7847 GCA_050115915.1 Candidatus Aminicenantota bacterium | reverse complement strand
GAGCTCAGGGATGTGCGTATCAAAAGAGTGAATTATGTGGAGGAAGTGCAGCGTAAGGTCTTTGACCGCATGATCGCGGAAAGACAGAGAATAGCGGCGAAATACCGTTCTGAAGGAGATGGAAGAAGCGCCGAAATCCGCGGACAGAAAGAGCGGGAATTAAAGAGGATTCAATCTGAAGCCTATAGAACAGCTCAAGAAGTCAAGGGGAAAGCGGATGCAGAAGCAGTAAAGATCTATGCGGATGCCTATAACCTCGACGTGGAATTCTACCAATTTATGAAGACACTGGAGACCTACCGAACCATAATGGATAAGGAAACCTGGCTTTTTCTCTCGACAGATTCCGAATTTCTCAAGTATCTCGATTCGACACGGAAATAAAACGACTACGTCCCAAGAATTCGTTTGA
Source organism: Candidatus Aminicenantota bacterium (assembly GCA_050115915.1). Lineage (GTDB taxonomy): Bacteria > Acidobacteriota > Aminicenantia > Aminicenantales > Aminicenantaceae > WTAW01. The sequence goes on along the minus strand of JASFPP010000182.1, from coordinate 7,435 downwards.
GGCGGGACATGGAGATGTTGCCGCCGGTGAGGACCAGTGCCACTTTTTTCCCCTTGAGCCGGTCCTTGATCTTGAAGGCTGCGGCGAGAGGAGCAGCCCCTGCCTCTTCGACCATGTTCCTGACATGTTCCAAGATCAAAAGAATGGCCTGAACCATCTCATCTTCGGAGACCAGGATAAAATCTGCCAGATGTTTTCTCAGGATCTCCTGCGTTAATTCATATCCGACCTGAGTGGCCAAGCCTTCGGCCGCAGTTTCCATCTTATCTTTGATGATCTTTCCGGATTTCCATGACAGGAAGGCGGCTGGAGCTTTTTCGGCCTGGACTGCGAATACCTCAACTTTCGGATTCACTGCTTCCTTGACCAGACAACATCCGGAGGCTCCACTTCCTCCACCGACAGGGACAATAATCCCGTCGAGATCAGGTTTATCCTCAAAAATCTCTAGGGCGTAGGTGGCCACTCCCGCTATGAGATGGGGTTCATTGGCGGGATGGATGAATCGTGCACCCCTTTCGCCCGCTATTTTTTCAGCGTATTCTCTGGATTCATCAAATATCTCTCCGAAAAAAACGATGTTTGCCCCCATGCTTTTTACGGCTTTAACTTTACTCGGATTGGACTTTTCCGGCATCACGATAGTCACAGGAGTCCGGAAAAGGCTGGACGCATAGGATATGGATTGGGCGTGATTCCCCGTCGATGCTGTTACCACTCCCCGTTCTTTCTCTTCTCTGCTCAAACGCGATATCAGGTTAATGCCCCCCCGAACTTTAAACGCCCCGGTGGGCAGATAGTTCTCATGTTTGATAAATATCTTGGCGTCCAGGAGCTGATTTAACTGGGGGTAAGAATACAGTGGAGTTCGAGGCAAAAAATCCGACAGAAGTCTTCTGGCCTCTAAGACATCGTTAAATTGGGGCCATTCCCTGTTGAAGGTCATTTGTTATTCACGTTCGTATCATCTTGCAATGTACATGAGGGCGCGCATCAACCTAAAGCCTTTGATGAAGTCGTCGATCTCGAACCGGACGGTCTTCGGACTCACTCTCTCCACCTGTGGGATGAACTCCGCCATATCTGCCATGGAGCTGCGGTTGAAATTGATCTCGAACCGATAGGGGGGATCGAGCTTGTAGGGTTTAACCCAATTCCTTTTTTGCAGCGCTTTTATCGTCTTTTCCTTGATGAGAACACATGCTTTTTCCGGGGTGAGAGTTTTGGCGGCAGTCCTCCCTACTGCTTCCTTAACCACTGCTGTTTCCAGCTCTTCACCGAGTTCTTCTTTCGTTTGCTTGCAGACCGTAGCGTCCCCAGTGATGAGCACGACCGGAACATTATACACCGCTCCTAAAGCTGCGTTAATCTGAGCCTCTGACATTTCAATATCATTGATGACGATCGAAGCAAAAGCGGAACCGGACATCGTATGATCCAAAACAGCATTTTTCGTCCCGACTTTCGAGTGATACCCGATAAAGATGATCGCATCAAAGGTTTCGTCGATCCCCTGCATCATCCCTAGGGGCCTGGGAGAACCGGTGATCAAATAGGCTGCAGGATTGACCATCGAAGCGATGATATTCCGCTTCGATCCATGGGAATCATTGACGACAATCTCGGTAGCACCTGCTTCCAATGCTCCCTCTATAGCTGCATTCGTCTCATCGGTTGTCCATCTCCGCGCTAAGTTATAGTCCTTTCCCGAGGATGAAACCTGATCCGAATGCACAACACCTGCAATGCCTTCCATGTCTACCGAAATGTACACTTTGAGTTTATCCTGGCTTATTAAATAATTTGTTAATCCAGAAATAACCAGGATTAAAAACATGAGCTTAATCCAGAATCTTCGGTTATACATCGTTTTCTCCCCTATGTTATTTTTCATAAAAATAAAATCGCATAACGTTCCCCTAAAGAGATTCTGATTCTATCTTTCAAGGTACTCATAATTGCGATGATGCTATGTTAAAAACGCTGTCAATTTGTGTTTATTCGGAAAAAGGGCAGCCGTTCCCCCGGTATGGAAGAACACCACCTTGTCCTCCTTTTTGATGGTGCCTTTTTTAACGAGATCGAACAAACCTGTCATCGCTTTTCCCGTATAAACGGGATCGAGAAAGATCCCTTCCTTGACAGAAACCCGGCGGATGGTCTCCGAGACATCCTTAGTGATGATCCCATACCCTTCTCCCAAATACTCATCCAAAACATGGATATCCGCCTCTCTGTTCAAGGCGATGTCCATACCCAGGGCTTGCTCTGTATCCTGGGCGATCGTATAGACATCCCGGCTAAATTGATCCTTCTCATCCGAAACACTGATGCCTAAAACCTTTGTGTCAGGTGTGAGAGCTTTTGCGCCGACAACCAACCCGGCCTGAGTCCCTCCCGATCCTGTAGCGTGAACGACAAAGTCCGGTTGAAAACCTATGGCCTCTGTTTGTTCAATCATCTCTGCAAAGGCTTGAGCGTAGCTGATAGCACCTAGAGGTTTCTCCATCGATCCCCAGACCATCGATCCTCCGATAGGAGCCACATAGGGTGTATGGCCCCACTCTTCGACCTCAAACTTGACCTCCTTGAGGACCTCATCAACATCCTCCAGGCTGACGACTTTCCCCACTTCCGCTTCTTTGATCTTGATATCCGCTTCAAGAATGTAATCGAGCAAGAGGTTTCCATCAAATTCCTCGGGGAGCTCATAGGTTTTGAACAATACCAATACAGGAGCGATACCAAATCTCCTGGCGGCGGCCGCGGTCTGGAGGCACCAGTTCGACTGCAAACTCGCCCAAGTGATGATGACATCTGCTCCTTTGTCCAGAACATCCGGTATGATAAATTCAAGCTTGCGGGATTTGTTCCCTCCAAAGGCAAGTCCTGTCAGGTCGTCACGTTTCATGTAGATCTCTGGTCCCCCCAGCTCCTCAGTTAGATTATCCAACTTCTGGATAGGCGTTGGCGAATGGATCAGATCGACCTTTTTGAATATCTGGATCTTTTTATGGAAATCGGAAAGGGAGTAGGCCATTTGTATCACCTCCGAAGGCAAAGATTTTATACCAGATCAGGGATGAATCTCAATAGGCTTTCCAGGCTTTCTTGAACTCAGCGATCTTTCTGGCTGTAAAGGTACGGAGGCCATCCCCGTAATAATAAAAAATGGGGATGGTGATCAGGATGAAGATGGTCGAGCTGATAAGTCCACCCACTGCAGAGAGAGCCAGTGAAGCCCAGATCTGTCGCCGGCCGGCCTCGACCTGGATTAAAACTAAGGGGAGCATCCCCAGAACTGTCGTGCCCGTTGTCATAAAGATCGGCCGGATCCTTTCCCTCGCTCCCTGGATCACTGCATCCAGAAGGGGCAGATCCTGTCGGCGTTTAAGATTGATGTGGTCGACCAGCAAGATCGAGTTGTTGACCACAATTCCACCCAATAAGATCACACCTATGTACGCTGATGAATCAAACGCAAAATTCGCAATTACAAAAGCCACAAAAACACCGATCAAAGCCAGTGGAACGGCAAAGAGGATAAAAAATGGCTGGATGATTGATTCATAGAGCGAAGCGAGGATCATAAAAATGACAACGAGCGAAAAAAGAATGGCGAATTTGATCTGGCCTTTTTCCTCCTCTGTGAGAAACCAGGTATCTTCCATCGTGGCTGAAAACCCCGGCGGCAGATCGAGCCTGGCAAAAACACCCTCCCGATACCTTCCAGCGGCCCTTGTGGGCCCTCGAAATTCCCACATGACGGTCTGCTGAAACTGTTGGTCCTCTCGGTCGATAGAGCCGGCGATGGGTTTCTCTTCCAGGCTGGAGACCTCTCCCAAACGGAGGTATTCCCCTTTTCGAGTGAGGATGAGCACATCCTGTATCTCTTTGATGTCCATTTCTTCGGCATCGGGAAACTTGATGGAAAATTCTAGTTCCTTCCCCCCGATATTGACCTTGATTGGTCGTGTCACACGGCCGCTGAGCATGGCGGCGATCTGGTAGTAGAGATAAAGCGGATCGATGTCGTATTTCCGCAGTGCTTCCTTATCCAGCTTGGCGACGTACTCGAAGGATTCCCCCCTGAACCACCAACCCCGTGAAGAGATGATCTTCACATCCTTGATACGAGGATTGCGTTTCAGCGTTCGTTCAAGGCTGGATGTGATATCCCGTAATTTCTTCAGGTTGTACCCGAAAAACTTGATGCGCGAATCATACATGGGCCCGCCCCCGAAACCGGAGTAATAGCCCTGGGGGTCGAAGCCAGAGATCGAAACATTGATACCCGCAAAATTGGTAGCCAGTTGGATTAACTCTTCTTTGAGAAGATAGGGCCTGTAAGACATCTCTATCTCCGTGGGGAAACTCACTTCCATAAAACCACGTTCGGACATCACACTTGTATTGAGTTCCTTTTCGTAGTCTTTTTCGATGACCTTTTCTTCGAACTGTCTCATGACGACATCCGTTCTTTCGATGTCTGTCCCGGCCGGCATTCCTACATACACACGGAGTTTCTCTTTAGAATACCAGGAGAAAAATTCACCGAGCGTAACCTCGGACCTGAACCATTTATAGGAGCCAAAAAAAATGGCGGCAACGATCAGCAGAATCTCCACAGGGTGTTTGATCAGAAATTTCAGCGCTTTCGCGTAAAGGTCACGGTACCTTTCCTTCCTTTTCTTCTTGGGACTTTTGAGGATTCTGGGCGATAAGGCCGGGATCACCGAAAAAGAGACCAGCAGTGATGCGGCCAGAGCAGAGCTTATGACAATGGCCATGGGGAGGTAGATCAATTTGAGGCGGCCTTGGAAATACGCAATGGAAAAGAAAACACTCATCGTTGTCAGCGTCGAGGCAAAAACAGGCAGGAAAACTTCCCTGGATCCCTGGATCGCTGCCTGGACAGGTGATGTTCCCCCCTCTCTGATACGTAATACGTTTTCAAAAACGACGATTGAATTATCCACAAAAAGACCGAATCCTAGAGCCAACCCCCCGAGAGTCAGCATGTTCAAGGATGTTTTGGTGAAGTAAACGAGGTTGAATGTCAGCAGGACAGAGAAGCCGATGGACGAAAGAACAAGAAGCGACGGTTTCATGCTGCGCAGGACCAAGTAAATAAGGATAAAGATCACTGCGATAATTATTCCCACGAGTATGTAGAGTTCCTTGAGATGTTTTTGGATCCCTTCGCTTTCGTCATTCACAGCCCTGAAGATCAAATCCGGTGGCAATTCTTTTTTGACTTCCTCCAGCCGATGTTTCACATCCCGGCTCACTCTGAGTGTGCTCAGTCCCTTCTCCTTATGCACGTTCATGCTGATCGTGGGCTGTCCGTTGATCCTGTGGATATGCAGGATGTCGCCGTAAGAGGGGACCAGAACAGCGATCTCTTTAAGCCTGATGGCGTTCTCCCCGGATTTGGTAACCACGATCTCTCCCATTTCCCTCAAGCTTTTTATAGGATTCGAGACTTTGAACAGAAGCTCCTGTTCTCCCTTCTTTGCCGTTCCGGCAGGATAGATCCTTGTCCTCTCCTGGATTCGGCTTGAAACGAGATAGGGCTGGATGTTCAGAGCTTTGATCTTATCCTCGATGAGCATGATCTTTATTTCTGGGTCGGATCCGCCCCAGATATCCACGCCAGAAACCCCTTTGACTGCTCCGATCGTGTTTTCAAGTCTGTCCTTGACCATTTCCCGTAATTTCTGGAGGGAGTAGTCCCCGGATATGGTGTATCTCAGAAAAGGTTCTTCGCTAAAATCTTCGGGAATATATGGAGTGATTTGGGGGCGTAATCCATAGGGTAATTCGTCCTTGAGCTCCGCGATCTTCTCTCGGAGGGCGAGCTGTGCAAACTCCATGTTGATCTTCGGATCGAATTCAAGTGTGATCCTGGAATTTCCGATTCTTGAGGACGACTCGATCTTTCTGACGCCCTTGACAGTGGAAACCTTTTCCTCTAAAGGAGATGTCAGCTCTGTTTGGATAATTTCCGGGGGCATGGCCGCCCATGTTGTGTTGATACTCACTTCGGGGAATTGTTCTTTGGTAACAGGCATCTCGATAGGAATATTCAGGAAAGAGTAAACGCCCAGCACCGTTAGAGCTAGAAAGGCCATCGCAGTGGCGATCGGACGTTCGATAAATATTTTCATGCAGAACTCTGATGAACTCTATTCATCCAGGCCATCCTCCATCCGAGGATCAACCTGTTCGCTTTTCAGGCTTTCGGCCAATTCATAGACAAGAGGGATCAATATCAATGTTAAAAATGTGGCGAGTAGCAATCCCCCGATGACGGCAATGGCCATGGGCTGCTGCAGCTCCGCTCCCCTTCCCAGGCCGAGCGACATGGGAAAAAGCCCAAAAGTTGTTGTCACAGTCGTCATCAGGATCGGCCGGAGCCTCACTCGGCTGGCTTCCATGATCGACTCCCTCAAGGAGAGACCTCGCCGCCTGAGCTGATTGGTGTAATCGATCTTGACGATCGCATCATTGACCACGATACCAGCCAGGACAACCATTCCAATCACCGAGATCACATTCAGCGATTGTCCTGTCATCATCAATGCCCATATCGCTCCTGTCAGGCCCATGGGCAGAGTGAACAAGATCAAAAAGGGATGCTTGAGCGATTCGAATTGGGCAGCCATAATCATGTAGACAAGAAGCACTGCCAGAGCGAATGCAAAGACCAAGCTTTGGAATGACTTGGCCATTTCCTCCTGCTCTCCGCTGAACACCACTCGATATCCTTGGGGAAGAGAGAGTTCGTCGATCTTCTTCCTGATGGCGGGAGCGACTTGGCTGATCTTTTGTCCCCTCAGGTTGGCTGTGACCAGGACCTCCCTTTGCTGATTTTCTCGCCGGATTTCTTTGGGACCTCTTGCAACCTTGTAGGAGACCAATTCTCTCAGGGGGATGAGCGTTCCTTCATAGGGAATCTGTTCGTCCAGGAGGGATTCGATGTTTTCACGGGTCCGTTCCTCCAGCCGGACGCGCACATCGTATTTTTTCTCGAGCTCCTTGAACTGAGTGGCGCGTTGTCCTCGAACGGCATTCACGAGAAAATTACCGATCGTTCCTGGTGAGATATTGTACTTCTCGAGGGCCTCTTTCTTGATCGCGATCAGAAACTCGGGTTTCCCTTCCCCGATGTTCGTAGCGATATCTGTAATCCCATCGATCTGGTTGAGTTTTTCAACAAGCTGCTCGGAGAGGATTGTTAACCTGTTGAGGTCTTCACCTTTGATCTTGAGGCCCACCTCAGCAGTCGTAAAAGCCATAAACTCCGCCAGGGTGGATTGTTCTTTCACGATCGAAAAGCTGAGCCCAGGAATCCTCTGGAGTCTCATTCTCATGGAATCCATCAAACTATCGACTTCAGAGGGGTGTCTCGTTTCGACATAGAGGTTCACCG
>JASFPP010000181.1:0-7959 GCA_050115915.1 Candidatus Aminicenantota bacterium | reverse complement strand
TGCTGATTCGTGTGGGATACTCCCTATCCGCTGTTGTCATCGGAGCGATGATCACTGTGCGGATATGCTTGTTCATCTCATCCGGTGAGACAACCAGACAGGGCCGCGTTTTTTTGATTTCGTGTCCGAGAGTAGGATCAAGATTGACCAAGCAGACGTCGAATCTCTGAATCACCACTTCCATTCCTCTTCGTCCCAATCCGGTTCAAGTTCAGTCCCTTCATCGAGGAGCACATCATCTCCTCTCAGTCGCATTCGTTCGAACGATTGTTCCCAGCCTGCCCGGGGATTTTCGACCGGACGGATGACGATCGCGTCCTTTTTCGCCTCTAAAAGCACTTCATCTTTCATGTTGTATTGCTCGATCAATGATTTGGAAAGGCGGATACCTCTGGAATTTCCGATCCGAATGATCTTCACTTTTATGGTGTTCATGGCGAGTTGATGTAATTATAATGTAATTACTCATTCTTTGCAAGAATTTTCTTTCTGTTTTCTTTTTCATTCGAATTTTAGTCGGATACTACGGATACAATAATAGACGCACCTAACGCCAAAAATTCTCATGAATGTAGCTGCCTCGCTTCTAAGACATCAATTATTTCAGCCAGTTCTCCAAACGCAAATTATCGATGCGCTTAAACTCATTTATGTTATTCGTAACAAAAATCAAGTTATAGGCCTTGGCTTGAGAGGCAAGCAGTAGATCCATGGGTCCTATAGGAGTGCCTTTCGATTCTAAGGTTTTCCTGATTTTTCCATAATGAGAAGCCGACCTTTGGTCGAAATCCAACAGGCTGAAGGACATGAGAAATTCAAGGACAGCGATTCTATTTTGGTGCGGATTTTGACTTCGTTCTGCACCATAATTCAGTTCAGCTGCGGTTATGGACGAAATTGATATTTCCTCAGGATGCTTTGAGCGAATAACATCAAGGACAGAAGCAGGCCGCTTGTTGATAATGTAAATGCATATATTTGTATCTAATAAGTATTTCATTTAATCGTCGCGCGTTTTTCAAATGTTCCTTGATCCCTTCGAAAATCAAAAAAATCGTCCGTGAATTTATTAAGGCTGTCGATTAGCGGTTGCCATGGATCTTTATCCTTAGGGATAAGGATGACAACTCCATCAATTTTTTTTATATACACTTCTTTTCCTGAAAAAGAATATGCCTTTGGAAGTCTTACGGCCTGGCTGCGGCCATTTTTAAATAATTTGGCTGTATCCATTTTGTTATCTCCCTTGGTATATATCATAATATATACCATTTTTAATGGATTATCAATAAGTTTCCTGTTCAGACACTGCTCATGCGGCAATGAATGAGAGGAATTAATAGACGTCGTTTTGATTGGTGATTTCTCAATATAGAAAAAGACATCATAATAAAATATTTTCTCGCACGCTCTCCAGGGGATACTATTTGCTATTTGATTAGTTTATGAATGGCGTGAAATAATTAATTTAGCGACATTTTGTTCAATGGCTCTTCAATCCAGCTAGCCTCTTCCTCGTATCCTTGACCTCCGCTATATCAGGATCAGCGAACAGCCAGAGGAGAAAGAACCTATTTCTTGTTTATCAAGTGTTCCCAGAAATAACGGAACCACGTTGAATAATTAGGACTATCCCAATGAGTAGCCCCTGGAATAATGAGCAAATCAAAGTACTTTTTCTCTCGAATAAACGCATCGCACATTTTCATTGTTGCTGATAAAGGATTTGCAATATCACTCGAGTGATGAACTATCAAGAGTTTACCTTTTAAATTCTTTGCCAACCAAAGATTCGAAGCGTATTCATATCCTTCCGGATTATTCTGAGGTGAGTCCATTATGAACTCTATGTTATCATCTTCAAACAGATCTACATCTGGACGTTCGGCAACCCCGACATGAAAGACATCCGGTGCCTGTAGCATGGCCCGGATGGCGCCCCAACCTCCATGTGATCCGCCGAATACTCCTACTCGATTCAGATCCATATAAGGACGTTCTTCAGCCAGCTGCTTGAGGGCAGCGACATAATCTGGAATTTCATAGCGACCAATGTTCCTGTATGCCAATTTCCTAAATTCTCGTCCCCTTCCTTCACTGCCACGCTCCCATACCTGGTAGGCAATACATCCCAGAAACGAAAAGGAGCGAAGTGCTAAATCTTCTAAAAATCCAACGTCCATGCCATAAAAAGTAGTATAAATATATGCAATCACAGGATACTTTTCGTTTGGATCAAAATCGGGAGGCTTGCATAGAAGGCCGTATAGATCTGTTTTCCCATCAGCCGCTTTAACAACAAATTCTTCTTTTGGCGTCCACTTAACTTCCTCAATCAGCGAATCAATATTCGCTTCCGAGATTATTCTTATAAGCGTTCCATCCGTCCTCCTCAGCTCTACAATCGGAGGCCGAGAATGATGAGAGTGGGTATCTAAAAAGAACTCTTTTGACGGTGAGAACTCAATAGAATGAGCACCTATGGCTGGAGTGAGCTGTTTGAATTCTTCTCCCTCAAAATTCACTCTACACAAAGGATTATCATAGGGTCTTTTCTTATCCAATACATTTGTCTGAAAATAGATCCATCCACGGTTCTCATCAATTGTTATATTGCTTCTGACATCAAATTCGCCTTTTGTTAGCTGCCTGATTAATGTGCCATCCCATTTATAAAGATAAAGATGACTCCATCCATCTCTGCCAGAGAGCCAAATGAACCTCTCGTTATCCCCAGGCAATGGAAAAACTCTGTCTCCAACCCAAGGAAAATCAAGAAAGAGGTCTTCTGACACAACTTTCCTACTTTTTCCTGTTTCCGGATTAACCGCTAACAGGTCTATTTGTTTATAACCATAATCAAAGGCAAGAAGAAGCAACTCAGAACCATCAGGGCGCCAATCAGCGATCAGGACATAGCCATCCGATCCTTCTCCTCGATCCACTTTTAAGAGTCGTTTCGAGGGAACATCTAAAATCCAAACCTCCATTTTTGGATAAGGACCTCCTGGTCTTGTCTGCGGCACCCAATCTACTTTTTCGGTCTCACCCAGCCAATCCACTATGAGTCTTTTTCTAACTTTTTGGTTATCCACCCTCAAGAAGGCTAACTTATGGCTATCAGGAGACCAATTGGCCCCACTTACGCTGTAATCAAAGAAATCAATTCCATCGTTTGTGATTTGGATTATCTGATCATCCTCGGTGGAGCGTAAACACAAATTGTGATCCTTGAGGGTAGCGAACCAGCGGCGATCGGGTGATAATAATTCCATAACGTCACGTGGCCTATATTTGAGTTTACGGGCTATTCTGGGCTGAAACCGAGCTTTATTTTCTCGCTGCTCTTTTGGGGCTTCGACAATATTGTAGTCATCGAGATTAACAATATACTCTTTGTCCTTAAACTTAAACTTTACCTTCCTCTCGCTCTCATCAATGAATGTCATTTGGGAAAATGGAAGCCCCTTTCCAGGTAGATCCTGACCAACAAAAGATGCAAGTCCATCCCGAAGTCTCTGAGTATCAAATAAGGGGGTCTTAATATTTGCTCTGGGATCTACCTTATAAATGATGGTATTATCTGGAGCACCTTCAGCGCACCAAAAGCTATTGTGATCTTTCATCCAATGAGGTTGTATGTTTCCACCCTTGATATAAGATCGTACTCTGGTCCAACGCGTCGCCAGTTCTTGACGTTTCTGTAATTCAGTGCTTTGTTGCGATGTCAGCACAGTGACACTTACTAATTGCACTATTAAGAACAGGAACAGATTTTTTCTTTGTTTTTTCATAGTGCTATCCCTCCTTTATTTAGTTCTTCAATGATTTTAGATCTATTTGCTAAAGTGGTTTCTTGGGTTAGTTCCTACTAGGGTGTCTCTAGACTTTCGGTAACTTCTGTCTTTTCTGGAGAAGGAAACTGAGTACCGCATTTCCGCAGAAAAAGGTATCGTCCGGATTTTCATGCTGATATTTGGGGCATTTTATTCCCATTGCTTTCCCTTCCGACGAGCGCAGAAAAAGAATAACAATTTCCGATGGAAGAGTCAATTAAAGGAGCCATAAGGTGCGGGATAAAAAAGAGGATTGGATGACGAAATGTCGCTAAATGTAATATTTCACGACATATCTTTGGTCTTCAAGGTGATAACTGCAGATCTGCATGAAATAACGCATTCAAGGTTGCAATCGATAGTTGAATATTATGGCAAGAGAGATTTGACCCAAACCAGAAATCTTTCAGCATGCTTCGCTAACGACTCTGCTTCGGTTTTAGAAAGCAGTCTTCCATCGTATTCCACTAAATTCTTTACTGAAATGAGCCGTCTCAGGTGTTTTGCTTTTTTATCTGTGTCGGCCCTTTTCATCATAGAAATGAGCAATTTTACTGCATCGTCATGTTTTGGACTGATACTTCTCAATCCAAAATGGAAGGTCAACAAAGCATCATTGGCAGAAATTCCTGTATGGATTGCATTTAGCCCTGCGGCATTCCACTTTTCTTTCATTAGGCTTTCCCGCATCGTTTCCAAAAATTCATCTGCCTTTTTTAGAAATTTCTTATAATCTTCCTTAGACGACTTTCCTATTTTGAATTTTCCGGTCAATATATTTCTTTTATGTGCTTTCCGAATAAGGTTCTATTCTGCTCTTCGATTTCAAGGAGCAATGGATCTTTCTTTTCCCTTCTCTTAAGAAATTCAGTTTTTTTCATAATAAGAAGAGAGATACGATTTCCATACTTTTTTTCTACCTGAACTTCTGACTGAGAGATCTCCTTCTTAAATTTTTTTAAGTCTGTCTCATCTGGAATGATGCACAGAATATCAAAATCACTATCAGGACGCGCCCTTTTTTCTTCTATTTGACTTCCAAAAAGTAGAATGCTAATTGGTTTTGGTGCGGACAAGGGGTCGAGAATTGTTTTTGTAAGCGATTGAAATAGTCTCTCTTCTTTTTTGAAAAGGGGAAGTAAAAATTCGTCGATTAATATGTGCTCTTTATTTAATGAATAGAGAATCGAACGACCCACTTTTCTCATTTTCACAAGTCCGTGCTGGGATAGCTCTTGGAGGGAGCGGTTGCAGATGACATGAGAGATCTCTGTTGACCGGGCCAGTTCGCGTCCACTCAATTCAGCTTCGGTCCTGACAAGAAAACGGAGGACTTTAAGCTTTGAAAATTGATCAAAGATATTATTAAGAGGTTTGTTTAATTTGATTTCTGCTCTCCGTATTGATGGACAATTTATTTACCATATGGTAATAATATTTACCATTAAATTTGTTCTTTGTCAATATGAAATTTTTGCACAAAAGCTAAGGATGTCGCGAAATAATTAATTTCGCGCCATTTTTTTCCAATTGCTCTTCAATCCAGTCAGTCCCCTGTGGGCGTCCTCAACCTCAGCAATACCAGAGTCAGCATCTTTCCAGAGGTCGAGGAATTTTTCAATTAATATCCGGTTTCAGATGCTCTACGAAATGGCGGCGGACAGCCTCCCAAACATATGGCCAACTTTCTTTTTTTGCATAAAGACCATGATTTTCATCAGGCAACAAGATCAAATCAAATGGTTTATTTGCTCTTATAAGAGCATCGATCATTTTCATCGTATTGGATAAATGACAATATCTATCTGCCGTGGGATGAATAAGAAGCAGCTTCCCTTTCAAATTATCGGCCAAAGATGTCAAGGAGTACTTCTCATATCCATCTGGTTGATCCTTGAGGATAGAATAACAGGCACCAATACCTCTTGAATAAGGATCGATAAAACATGGTTCTAATGAAACGCCAACATGATATGTACCCGGAGCTTTCAACATCAGCAGCAATGGCACAGCACCAGTTCCTGAGACGCCATAAACACCAACACGTGAGATATCAATATAAGATCTCTTCCGTGCTAATTGGTGAATTGCAGCCAAGCTGTCCGGGACAGGATCCCACAATGTATGAGGCCTCAAAATACAGATTTCTTCACCTGTCCGGCATTTTTCCCAGAAGGCTTCTTCAATCTCTTTTCCACGTCCTGTGCGATCTCCGATCATGAAAACAATGAATCCACAGTTGGCTAGTGCTTGGTTCAATAACCCTTGTACCCATGGAATAAAACATCGTTGAGGATAAGGATCCATCACTTGTATTATCGGATACCTTTTGTTTGGATCAAAATCGTAAGGCTTATACAGAATTCCAAAAAGATCTGTTTTGGCATCAGCTGTCTTTACTGTAAATGTCTCAGGAGATTCCCACTTCAATTCCTCTTTAAGCCTCTCAATACTTGCTTGAGATAGTGTTTGTAATAATGTCCCGTCCGCCTTTCTCAACTCAACCACAGGTGGTTGGTCTGGGGTGGAATAGGTATCTATAAAATACTCTTTTGAAGGGGAGAAGCGGATCCTTGGATTCATCCTATCACCATCATGATTAGCGGGGGCTTCCGTCAACCTTTCGAATTTCTTTCCATCCAAGCTGACTCTGAAAAGATGCATATAATAATGCCGCTGGGGATCTTGTGCAGTGAAATAAATCCAACCGGATTTCTCATCCACAGTGATAAGCCTATCAACTTCATACTTTCCTTCTGTGAGTCGTGTAATAAGATTACCGTCAAGATCATAAACATAATAATGATACCACCCATCAGCTCTAGACCGTCGAATAAAATGTTTCCCATTATCTAAAAAGGAAAAACTCCCACTCACTCCGTGAGGGTCGGCCACTCTTTGAAGATGGGTATCAGTTGTGTCAACCATGATCATCCGAGTGGATCCAGTCAGAGGATTAGCAACCATCCAATTCCATTCAGTCCATTCCCTGTTATAGACCTGAATAAGAAGTCCAGATCCATCAGGTATCCAATCAATAATATGAATCCAATAGTCTGGGCCCTTCCCTGTGTCGACTCGAACACATTGCCTGGTTTGAATATCAACTACATAAAGCTGCTCTTCAGGTATAGGTCCATCTACTCTATATCCCCGCAACGGACTCCAATCCACACTTGGCACAGGCTTTATCCATTGAATGAAAGGTTCCTTCGGCACAAGTCGATAGTCCCTTTTTAAAAGCGCAAACTTGGTGCTATTAGGCGACCACAAAAAGTCCCGTAGCGTTAATCCGCTTCTAACCATCCAGCTAAAATCTTCAATCCCATCATCGGTTATTTTCACCTCGCTTCCATTAATTGCAGAACGAAGCCACAGGTTATGGTCTTTAATAGTAGCGATCCATTTGCCATCCGGAGAGAGAACATCTCCACCTCGCGGCCCCCAGCGAGGCTTCTTCTCTAGAGGAGCTTCAGTAATTTGGTAAGAATCTAGTTTCATTTTAAAACTTTTGCCATCCACTTTAAATTTTACAGATTGCTCCATATCCATAAACTCAAACTCTCTGAAAGGCAGTCCTTCATGAGGAAGTTCATGCCCAAGGAGTGGAATCAGATTCTTCCGTAACCTAGCTTTATCGAAGAGCTCTGTCTTAGTGTTAGCTCTCGGATCAATCTTATAGATTACGATATTCTCATCGCTTCCCTCAGAATACCAGAAACTACAACCATCTCGCATCCAATGTGGCTCAACAAATCCTCCTTTTATATAAGCCGTAAATCTCTGCGGTTGCCAGGACATTGAATGGGCCAGTGAAATGTATCGACTAAATAGAGTATCTCGTTCTGATTGCTCCGCCTCCTGGGCTTTTGCCAAAGGTGTGATAATGACAAGGCCAGTGACCAATAAGGCAAATATTATCCCTTTTTGCTTATTCATGCTTACCTCCCTTTTATTGCACATCAGATGAATCAAATAGAAATTCATAGTTAGTGGATGGCTGGCAAATCTTGACATTGCCCTCCCTTCTGACGAGCGCAGAAGAAGAATAACAATTTCTGAGAGAAGAATCAATTAGATGATCAGACTAACGTCGTTAAATGTATATATTTCGCGCCATTCT